>JBAPXO010000424.1:0-7602 GCA_049284255.1 Solirubrobacteraceae bacterium
ATCTCATCCAGCTCGATCGAGAGCAGGAGGATGGCGCCGCCGCCGTCCCGGTACTCGAGCAGTCGCCGGTAGACGTTTTCGATCGCCCCGACGTCGAGGCCTCGGGTCGGCTGCGATGCGATCAGGACGCTCGGGTTATGGAACAGCTCGCGGGCCAGCACGGCCTTCTGTTGATTGCCGCCCGAGAGAGCGGAGATCGGAGCGGAGAGGTTCTGGGCGCGGATGTCGTAGTCCGACGCCATGCGTTGCGCGTGGTCGTGAACGGCCCCGCGGTCAATCACGCCTCGGCGGGAAAAGGGCGCCGCCGTGAAGTCCTTGAGGACGAGGTTGTCGGCTACGGACATCGACAGGACGGTTCCCGTGCGATGGCGGTCCTCGGGAACCACCGCGCCCCCGGCCGCCTTGAAGCGTTGCGGGGTCAACTTCGAGAATGAGTCGCCGCTGACCGTCATCGTGCCCTCGGTCGGCTCGCGCATCCCGCTGAGGATCTCCTCGAGCTCCCGCTGGCCGTTGCCGTCGACCCCGGCGATTCCCAGGATCTCGCGCTCATGGACGTCGAACTCGATGCCAGAGAGCCGCCGACGACCCGAGGGCTCGGTCAGCGACAGCCCCCGCACCTGGAGAACTGGGGAGCCGGGTGTGCGGCGGGTGTGCTCGACGCGAAGCGAGACCTCGCGGCCGACCATCTGACGGGCGAGCTCACCCTTCGAGGCCTCGGACATCAGCGACCCGCCGACAACGCGGCCGTCGCGCAGGACCGTGCAGCGCCTGGCTACGCCGAACAGCTCATCGAGCTTGTGGGTGATGAAGATCATCGACTTCCCGCTCGCCACGAGCGAGCGCAGGACGAGGGAGAGGTCCTCCCACTCCGGCCCGGTCAGGGCCGCCGTAGGCTCGTCCATGATCAAGAGGTCAGCGCCGCGGTAGAGGAGCTTCACGATCTCGACGCGCTGTCGAACGCCGACGGCGACGTCTTGGATCACGTCATCGGGATCGAGCGCCAAGCCGTACTCCGCAGACAGCTCGCGGATCCGCTTGCACACCTCGCCGATGTGGCTGCGCCCCAGTCGCCGTCCGACGCCGAGCGCTACGTTCTCGGCGACGGTCATGTCCGGCACCAGCATGAAGTGCTGATGGACCATCCCTAGTCCCAGTCCGAGCGCGTCGCGCGGGCTTTTGATCGTGACCGGCTCGCCGCGCAGCTCGATGTGCCCCTCGTCGGGAGCCAGCAGCCCGTAGACGACGTTCATGAGCGTGCTCTTGCCGGCGCCGTTCTCGCCGAGCAAGCCGTGGATCTCCCCGCTGCGGATCGTCAGGTTGACATCATCGTTGGCGACGAGCGCTCCGAAGCGCTTGGTGATGCCCACGAGCCGCAACAGAGGCGTTGCCGCGTCCTCGACTTCGCCGGCGTCCGGCTGTTTGACGGCCATGGTCGGCGGCGCCTCTCCTACCACTAGTCCCACCACGCGGGAAGAGCACCACTACGGTGACCATCGGCGACGGGCATCACAGAGCGAATCTGCCCCTGCGACCACCGCCGCTTGCGCGGACGCGCCGATTCAGAAATTGACATGCGCGCTCATGGGCAGGGCTTCGTGCTCACGCACGGGATCGTCAGAGCAACTCCTCCTCGGCAATCCGAAGTCGATTCGATATTTGTAATACGAATACAGATCACTGTCAAGAACGAGGCTCCGCCCGGGCCTTGGCGACTCGCTCGAAGGCTCTGAGCGCGGCCGCCCGGCCGGGTGAAGGGCCGCCGGGGACCTGCTCGAGCACCCCTCGGAGATCCCGTTTGCTCGCCCCCAGCTCCAGCGCCGCCCGCATGCCTAGCCCCAGCTCCGCCTCCTCGGCGCCCTGCGCGATCAGCGCCCCCAGCTGCACGAGGGCGGCGACGCGTGGCCCGAGGGCCGGCTCAGAGCCCGCGCCTGAGTCCCGTGGTTCGCCCCGGTTCGCGCTGGACTCCTCCGCGCGGATCAGGGTGTAGACGTCGGTGCGGCGGTCGGCACGGGGCGAGATCCCGCCGCCGCGGTCCTGGGCACCGCGGACCTCGCTCAGATCGATCTCGGCCACGGCAACCGCGGGATCCGCGGCGGACAGAGGGCCGACCAGGGACTCTCCATAGGGCGAGGCGATCAAGGAGCGCCCGAGGAATGTTGCGCCGGTCCCCGAGCCACACAGATCGGCGCACGCCACGAACACCTGGTTGAGATTTGCCTGCACGATCGCTCCCTCGACCTGGCTGATGCGGGCATCGGCCGGTGTCGCGCTCGGATCAAACCCCACCACCCACGCCGTCGGCACGGCGATCAGCTCGGCGCCGGACTCGATCGCGAGCAGGCGAATCGTCTCCGGGAAGCGCAGGTCGTAGCAGACGATCACCCCCACGCGGACGCCGTCGAGCTCGAACACGGGGAGTCCGAGGTCGCCTGGCTCAAAGCGCTGTTTCTCGCCCCGGAAAAGGTGCAGCTTGCGGTACCCGCCCCTCAGGGTGCCGGTGCGGTCGATGACCGCCACCGAATTGAACAGCCGCGCCCCGGCGAGCTCCGGATAGCCGCCGATGATGGCGACGCCGAGGCGCTGGGCCAGCGCGCTCCAGCTGCCCAGCGCGCGTCCGCTGCCGTCACCGGGCTCGGCGAGGTCGCGGATCGCCGGATCATCGAGAACGTAGCCGCTCGCGACCAACTCGGGGAGGACGACGAGGTCGGCCCCCCGGCCTGCGGCGGCTTGCACCGCCTCGCTCGTGAGACGGAGGTTCGCCTCGAGGTCCAAGGGGACGGCCTCGATCTGGGCGACGGCTAGCTTCATCACCCCGGCTCCCCGGCGCTTATGACTAACCAACGAAACGACAACAGAAACTTAGTCATACAAATGCGTACGGTCACGTCAGACCAGGCCGGCGGGCGTACCGGGCGCCTCTGCCACCGCGGTCGCGAAGTCGAGCTCACGGGCCAGCTTGCGACGGTGCAGCGCCAGCTCCCGCGGCCAATCGAGGGTGATCGCGGCCATCAGCCGCTCGTCGCGTCCGGCCAGGATGAGGTGACGCTTTCCCTCTCGGCTGAAGTGAACCGCGTCGCATCCGGGCGTCCAACCGGCCATCTGTAGCTTGCTGCCAAGCTGGTCTGACCAGAAGTACGGAATCGCGTTGGCCGCCTGAGCCGGCTCCCCGGCGCTGGATAGCTCGGCGATGAGGTTGGCCGCGGCGACTCGCGCGTGGTCATGGGCGCCCGTCCAGTGCTCCATCCGTATGGCCCCGTACAGGGGGTGCATCCAGCGTGCGAGATCCCCGACCGCATAGACGCGCGGCGCCGCGCGGAGCGTCTCGTCGCAGACGACGCCGTCACCGCACTCGAGCCCACTGCCGGTCAGCCACGCGTCGTTGGGCGATGCCCCGATCCCGACCACGATCACGTCACCGCTCACCCGTTCACCGTCGGCCAGTTGCACAGTGCCGTCCTCGATCCCGACCACTTCGACGCCGCAGCGGACGTCACTGCCGGCCGCGGTGTGCAGGCGTGTGAACAGCTGTCCAACCTCAGTTGGCAGCACCCGGGCCATCGGCTGCGGACCGTATTCGAGCACGGTGACTTCGAGCCCGAGCTCGCGGGCCGAGGAGGCAACCTCGAGCCCGATGAAACCGGCCCCGACCACGATCACGTGGCCACCGCGCTGCAGGGCGTCACGCAGCCGTAATGCGTCCTCGACCGTGCGCAGCAGATGGATCCCGCTGGCCGGGAAGTTGGGGTGGCGGGCGTGCGAGCCGGTGGCGAGGATCAGCCCGTCGAAGGCGAGCTCGCCCCGCTCGAGCCCCACGACGCCCCGCGCGAGGTCGAGCGACTCGGCCCGGACCCGAGCGCGCCGCTGCACCCTGAGCTCGGCGAGGGCACTCGCGTCGGCGAGCTCAAGCTCGCTGGGATCGGTCGAGCCGACAAGCACGCCCTTGGAGAGCGGCGGCCGGTCGTAGCACACGTCCTCGTCACCGACGAGGACGATCTCGCCGGCCCAGGCCTCGCGGCGCAGCGCGCGGCACGCCGCCACACCGGCCACCGACCCGCCGACGACGACGATCCGCACGGCTCAGTCCATGATCGTGATCGCGGACACGGGGCAGTTGTCCACGGCGCGCTGGGCGTCGTCGGCGACGTCCGCTTCGAATTCGTCCAACAGCACGACGGCCTTGCCGGTCTCGTCGTCCACGTCGAAGAGGTCGGGGGCCTCGACGACGCAGTTGGCATAGCCCTGGCAGGTGTTGAGATCGACCACGACTCTCATCGGCCTCAGTCCCAGCTCATGGCGACGTATTTGGTCTCCAGGAACTCGTCGATGCCCTCGCGCCCACCCTCGCGGCCCAGCCCGGAGCGCTTGACACCGCCGAACGGCGCCGCTGGGTCGGACACGAAGCCACGATTGAGGCCGACGATCCCGGCCTCGAGCGCCTGCGCTGCCCGCATTCCCTTGGCCAGGTCACGCGTGAACGCGTAGGCGGCGAGGCCGAGATCGGTGGCGTTGGCCATGGCCAGCGCCTCCTCCTCGCGGTCGAAGGCCACCACCGTGGCCACCGGCCCGAAGATCTCCTCGGACAGGATCGGCGCTTCCGGGTCGACATCGACCAGCACCGTCGGCGCGTAGAAGTAGCCGGCCCGGTCCAGCGGAGCGCCCCCGGTCAAGGGGCGGGCGCCGTCGCTGACCGCCTCGCTGACGAGCGCGGACACGCGGTCGCGCTCGGCGCGGGAGACGAGCGGCCCGAGGCCGGGCCCGTCATCGCCTGGGTCGATCGGCGCCAGCCCAGCCATGGCCTGCGTGAGACCTTCGGTGAACTCCGGCGCGATCGACCGGTCCACGTAGAAGCGGTTCGCGGCGATGCACGAGGCGCCCCCGTTGCGCATCTTTGCGACGAGCGCGCCCTCGATCGCGGCGTCGACGTTCGCGTCGCCGTAGACGATGAAGGGGGCGTTGCCGCCGAGCTCCATCGAACAGCGCAGGACACCGCGAGCAGCCTGCTCGAGTAGCTGCGAGCCGACCTCGGTCGAGCCGGTGAACGAAACCGTCCGGAGCTTCGGGTGGGCCATCATCGCCGCCACCGCCGGACCGGGCGGCGACGGGCAGACGACATTGACGACTGCATCGGGCAGGCCGGCTTCGGCCAGAATCTCGGCAACGGCGAAGGCGGTGAGCGGCGTCGCTGATGCCGGCTTGAGCACCGTGCAGCAGCCCGCCGCGAGGGCGGGGGCGAGCTTCCGGGTAGCCATCGCCGCGGGGAAGTTCCAGGGCGTGATCAGCAGGGCTACGCCAATCGGCTGGCGCATGGTCGCGATCTGCTTGTCTCGGCCTGGCGCCGGGCGCAGCTCGCCGCCGATGCGGACGGCCTCCTCGGAGAACCAGCGGAAGAACTCTGCCGCGTAGTCGACCTCGCCGAGAGCGTCCCGAAGCGTCTTGCCGTTTTCGTCCGCGATCAAACGCGCGAGTTCGTCACGGCGATCGCGCTTGCGCTCGAACGCCCCGCGCAGGATCTCGCCTCGCTCCCGGGGCGACGTGGACGCCCAAGCGGGGAACGCTGCGCTGGCCGCATCGACCGCTTCGAGGCAGTCCTCGACGCTCGCGCAGGCCACCGTGTCGAGCACCTCCTCGGTCGCCGGATCGATGACCTCGATGCTCTCCGGCGCTTGACGGACCGCCGCTCTGATGATCGAGCCGTAGGTCATCGCATCATTCGCAACGTGCCGATCTCGCTCGCCACACGCCCGATCTGCCGCTCCTCGGCAGCCGCGAGCAGGTGACGGGCCAGGACGAGATCCTGCTCCACGCTGCCGATCGACTTGAACAGGATCGGCCCGTTGCCCGACGGCTCCGCCGGCTGCTCCAGCCACTCACCGAGCATGACCGCACCGCCCTCGCTCCAGCCGTGACGTTTGGCGTCGGCCATGTCCCCCGGCTCGTGCAGGGCGTCAGCACAGTCGACGATCACAGCGCCGGCTTCAACGATGGCGTCGCCGGACAGCTCGTGATGATCGGGTCGCGTCGCGCCCACCGCGGCGACGAAGCCAAGCCGGCGGACGTCGGCAGCGCCCACCACGGGCGAGCGGGCCGCGGTGGCGACGTAGGCCGCGTCAGCATCGGCCAGGGCGGCAGTGACGCTGTCCGCTGGGACGATCGAGACGCCGAGCTCGGAGCCCAGCTGCTGCGCGAACGCGGTCCGGTTCTCAGCCGACGGGGAGAAGACGCGGACCTCCGCGAGCTTGACCACGCCGGCGGCGGCGCGCAGCCCCTCCCGGGCCTCTTCGCCGGAGCCGATCACACCGAGGCGGATCGTCTTGCCGGCCAGCACGTGGCCCAAGGCCAACGCCGCGGTTGAGGCCGTGCGGAGGCTGGTGATCCGTCGCCCGTCGACGATGCCGAGCGCGTCGCCGTCGCTGTGGCGAAACAGAGAGACGTGGTAGCGGACGCGCTTGCCGACGCGGTGAAACTCCTTGTAGCCGATCAGGTCGAGCTCGGGGATCAGGCCTACCAGGACCCGGATCCAGGCCGAGTCGTCGCCGGTCTGCACACGGCCGCAGGTGACGTGGCCCGCGGCGAGCAGGCGCGCCGTCTCGCGCGCGGCGCCGAGCCCCAGCTCATTGGTGGCCAGTGCGTCGACGTCGTCGCCGTCCACCAGGCGCATCAGGCCGGGTGCCTCCCGATGAAGAAGCGCTCGTCTCCGTCCTCGGTGACGGGGAGTCCGGAGGCCCGGGCAGCGGCGCGCAGTTGGACCATCTGGGCGGCGTTGATCCGCGGCAGAGGCCCACGGAGCGGGCCGCCGTTGAAGCCCATCAGCCAGCCCTGGTACTTCCAGACCACGCGCGGCACGAGTGAGGTGATGGCGACCGTCGCCGACGAGATCGCGGTGCCGGCGCGGCGCGCCGGCATGACCTGCCAGTAGATCTTCATCCCCTCATCCCAAGTCGAGTCGTCACCGAGCAGCTCGAGCATCCGCGGCACGCGATCGCCCATGGACTCGTAGTTCGAGGTGCCCATGAAGCGCATGCCGTAGTTGCGGATCCAGATCGGCGCGTTGTGCTCAAGCGGGTCGGTGATCAGCAGGCGCCCGCGGAAGCGTTCGAAGACATCGACGAGTCCCCCCGCGTATGGAAGCCCGACCTCGTTCTTGATGCCGGCCAGGTTCGGGCAGGCGTCGGCGAGGCGCTCGAGGAAGTCGATCGGGAAGGCGGCCGGATGCATCCGAGCGAAGTTCCACTGGTCGATCGCGAACAGGAACACGCCGAGCTCCGAGCCGTCGATCAGGCGCCGCGTGTCCTCGAACAGCTCGTCGTAGCTGGTCGGGTAGTAGGTGAGCGGATAAGACGGCAGCACGAAGTCGACGCCGACCTTCGCGGCGTAGGCGATCGTGTCGGCCATCTCCTCGAAGGTCTGCTGGGCGGCGTGGACGATCGTGACGAGATCGTCGCCTGCCTCTGAGACGCAGACGTCGATCATGTGGCGGTACTCCTCCGCGGTGGTGCCGCCCTCGGCAACGATGAGGACCGCGCCCATGCCGATCTGCTTCTCGCGATCGACGTCAAATCTGATCGCGGTCTCGTTGAGTCCGCTCAGATCGCTCGTGAAGGT
>JBAPXO010000425.1:0-2622 GCA_049284255.1 Solirubrobacteraceae bacterium
GGCGGCCAGCCGCTCCCCGCGCTGTGCAAAGAGCGCGACCTCGGCATGCCGGAACCCGTAGATCGACTGCTGGGCGTCTCCGACCGTGAACAGGTTGTCGCGCGTGATCGACTCGATCAACTCGAGCTGCACACGGTTGGTGTCCTGCAGCTCGTCGACCATGATCCGCTCGAAGCGTTCGGCGTAGCGCTCGCGCAGCTCGACGTCCTGCGCCAGCAACTGGCGTCCCATCAGCTCCAGATCCTCGAAGTCAATCCCCGAGACCGCGCGCTTGCGAGCGGCGTAATACCGGCCGTAGGCGCCCAGCAGGGCGTCGAGGAGGTCGCGGACCGGACCGGCCGCGCGCGCGGCGCACGCCGCCCGGAAGGCCATCAGCGCCTCGGTATAGGCGACGCACGCGTCGGTGCTGAGCGCAGCGCCGTTGCGCGGCAGTCGCACCCGGTCAAGCTCACCGGGCCACACCGACGGGCCGCGACCAGCGACCTGAAGGGCGGCCGCCACGCGCTCCTGCGCCTCGATGACCCGGACGCTCGGGTCGGCGATCGCCCCGAGCTCGGCGGCCAGAGCGGCAGCAGCTCGATGCAGTCGGCCGGCGGCCTCGGGATCCTCAAGGCCCGACGCCAGCGCGGGCAGGCGCGGGGCGAGCTGGCCGGCCGAGCGCAGCTGAGCGTAGGCACCGAGGATCGCTGCCCGCAGCGGCCACCAGCCGTAGGCCGCGATCAGGTCGACCGTCTGCTCGCCGTCGCGAGCGAGCTCGGTCAGGGCGTCGTCGAAGGCCGCCGCGGTCAGCGGCTCTGACTGATGTCGGTCCAGGACTACGAAGTCGGGGGCCAGCCCCGCGGCCAGAGCGTGCGCGCGCAGCAGGCGCGCGCAGAAACCGTGGATGGTGGAGATGAAGGCCCCTTCGGTCTGCCGCGCGAGCTCGCTCGCCCCGAGGTCGCGCAGCCGTGCCCGGATCCGGTCACGCAGCTCAGCCGCGGCCTTCTCGGTGAAGGTGATCGTCAACAGCGCCGAGACGTCGATCCCATCGGCGAGGACCGCGGCCACAAAGCGCTCGACCAGCACCGAGGTCTTGCCACTCCCCGCACCGGCGTCGAGCAGCAGATCGCCGTCGCGTCGCTCGATCGCCCGGCGCTGCTCCTCGGTCCACTCCCGCACGGCGGTCATTGGCTGCGGCAGATCCCCGGAAACGAGCATCCGTCCCGGGAGCAATTCTGCGGGCAGGGCGTCAAGGCGCCGCTGCGCAGCGCCGCCGCCAGCGTGGTCGCCCGCGCCTGAGCGTCCTCGAGCAGCGCCGCGAGCTCGTCGGGCTCGCGCGCGTCGGTGGGGACGGCGGAGGTGCCGATGTCGACGCCCCGGAGGAACACTCCACGGGCCCGCAGATCATCCCCTCGCAGGGGCTGATAGAAGCCACCGACGGGGTCGAGCCCGACCAGCTCGCGAACGACCAGCATGTAGAGAGCGACCTGGAGTCTGCGGTCGGCGCTCCACCGCGCCCCGGGAAACTCGGCGCGCGTCGAACCGCTCTTGTAGTCACGCACCATTGCGTGTCCGTTGCCGTCGACGTCGACCCGGTCGATCATTCCGCGCACCAGGACCCGCTCGTCCCCCTCCCCGAGCTCGAGTGCCGGGAGCGAGCCCCCTTCGGGGTCGTCAAAGCCGAAGCGCAGCTCCAGACCGTAGGGCTGCCAGCCCGCACCGGAGACGGCCTCGTGTTCCAGGTAGCGACGCAGGTCGGCCTCAATCGCCCGCAGCCCGCCCGCGCGGACGACTTCGGGGCTTCCGGGGGACAACGCGTTCGCCGGACCGTCGGCCAGGCCGGCCAGCAGCCGCTCGAGAATCTCCCGGCCGCGCGTCAGCGAGGCGGGGGTCAGCGGGCCACCGAGCTCCCGCAGGAGCCGCTCCAGCGTGTCGTGCATGATGTTTCCGCGCGTGACGGGGTCGGAATCCGGGACCATGGGCTGGGGCTGGAGCTCGCGCTCGACCAGCCACCTCACCGGGCAGTCGCCGTAAGCCTCAAGCGCGCCGGCGGACAGGATCTGGCTGTGGCGAACCCGGGCCAACGCATCCGCCCCGAGCCGTCGCTCGCTCTCGGGCTCCTCACCGGCAACAGCTCCGTGCTCGGCGGCGAGCGATCGCCGGCGCTCATGCTCGGTGGGCGCACGGTCAGGGTCCCAGACGACGTCGGCGAGCAGGCGGCGCCGGGCGTGCCGCGGCCAGTCGGCGTCCAACAGGTCGGCGACATCGGCCAAGAACGGTGAGGGCAACGCGAGATTGCCCTCCTCATCGGAGCTTCGGTAGGACAAGAAGACGCGCTCGGTCGCGCGCGAGAGCGCGGCGTAGAACAGGTAGCGCTCCCCGGCCAGCGCGTCCTCACGCGGCCTCAGCCGCAGCCCCGAGGCTGCCGCCAGCTCCCAGCGCCGCTCGTCGGATAAGAACGGCTCGGGCCGGCCCGCCAGCGGGAACTCGCCCTCCTGCAGTCCGCACACGAACACCGCCGAGAACCGGCGGGCGCGGATCTGCTCGGGCTCGGCCAGGAGCACTTCATCGCGTGCCGCCGTGCGGCCTGCCGGCACCGGCAGGCGCTCCAGGAGCTCGATCAGCTCGGCGCGCGCGGGCTGG
>JBAPXO010000426.1:0-2753 GCA_049284255.1 Solirubrobacteraceae bacterium
AGCAAACTCCTCAGCCGGAAGCGCGACCAAGCTTCTCATCAGCGCCTCGGCCCGCGGGTCGCCGAACGCCTCGACCAGGGCCTGGAAATAGCTCCGCAGATCGCTGCGCACATCCCCGAAGTCCGGAGCCGACACGCGCTCGCGCGTCAGCTCCAGCAGCGCATCCACGACCAGGCGCTCCTTCTTCCCCCACCTCCGATAAATCGTCGTGTGGTGCACCCCCGCCCGGCGCGCCACCGAGGCCAGCGACAGACGCTCAAAACCCACCTCGAGCAACTCGTCCCCCGCCGCCTCAAGCACCGCAGACCTAACCCGTGCGGTACGTCCACCAGGACGCGCAGCAACCGAAACAGGCTTATCGAACCCGGGCTCCTCTGGCATCGAGACCGAAGCCTACGATCCGAGCAAGGACCGCCGGCCACTTCCATGCGCTGGCCCCAGAAACCGGCCCGTGCTGCCAGCGCTTACCGCGGGGTCCGGACCGAGTCACTCGGTGCGACCAATGCAGGTCCTGCCCCGCCGATCGGCACAGCCCCCTCCCCGCCAAATCCACTACTCCAGTGCTTGGGTTTCACCTAGGCACGAGGACTAATGTCGAGCCCGCCCCCGGGGCCCCGCTTTCGGCGACGAGCGCGTCGCAGAAGCCCAACGATCACCGGACGCTCTGCGCGGTCTATCGCGCCGTAGGAGAAATCTGTCGGTGCAGCGGTGTGCGCCCGCGGTTGCCGGCCGCTTCGATGACGTTGATCGCCCGTAGGCAGTAGGCGGTCCGTTGCGCGAGCGTTGTGCTGCATTCAAGGATCGAAGCCAGGTCGCGGGTGCTGAACGGATGGGCGGGAAGCGGCGGAATGGCACGCACGATGTCGTCGGCACCGTGCAGCTCGACTCGGGCAAGCAGGTCACGAAGATGTCGCGCCCCGGGGTCGCGCGTTCGCCGGCGCACCGTGACCGGCCCAGCAGCGCGTATGTGATCCTCGCCGAGCAAGAGCACCTCAATCGTCAGGTTGGGGTGGGTCAGCAACGACGGGAACGCGGTCAGCTTGTCAAACACGTCCACCACCGTCCCGTGCTTTGGCGATCGGCGGATCGAGAGCACCTCGCCGTGCTCGTCCACGCGCACGATTCGCCGCTGGGCCGCAACGGGGTACACGATCCGGAACCGGTGGTGGTCAAGGAGCGCGTCGAGCTTGGCGCCCAACGGGCCAAAGCCGCCGGTCTGGACCTCCACCAGCTCTCCATCAGCACGGACGAGGTCGATCACGAACCGGCAGACCGGCACCTCCAACCGATCACCCGGCGCCGCCAGCATCGCTTTGACGGCAGCGTGAAGCGGGCCTTCGCGCAGCACGCCAATGCTCGACACGGCCCAAAGGCTAAGGGCGGCATCGGCGCGTCCCGCCGCGACGGTCTCAGCTAGGAACGGTCATCGGACATCTGACATTCGGCGTCCTGCCTCTCCCCAGCGACCCAATGGCGTGGGAGCCGTTCGGAGAAGTCAGCTGATCGGCGACCGTCACGACGCGCAGCCCGACTGGCAATGTCTCTGGCCCACTGGGACCCCACTCAGATCAGTGCCGTGATGATCTAGGACCGAGGAATAACAAGGTTTCGAGCTCAGAAGCCGAGCCGGCAGATGGTTTTGGAGCCGCTCCACGAGAACCACTTCCCGAGCGGCCCTCCAGGACGAGATGGCTCACGCACGTAAAGCTTTCTGTAAGCGAGGGCCCCGGTGGCAGTGCACCGTCCTTTGTCGGTCGCGCGCAGCTGAATGATTACTAGCTGCTTGTAGTAGCCGCCCTTCGGTTTGAAGATGGCGTTCTTGCCACTGCCCTGGGCCGAAGCACCTCCCCAGCCCGCCCAGTGGATGCGCGTCACCAAGCCGCTCGGATCGCCACCGTTGAAGATCTCGCTTGGACGGGCTGTCCCCCAGCCGGCTCCTTGCGGGCCGGCGAACGACCGGCTGCCCAACACCACCTTTTGACCAGCCACGCTCACACCGGCCAAGGCCAAGAATGCGACAGCTGCGCAAAGGAGAAGGCTGCGCCTCGCAATCCGCATCGCTACCCAATCCTCTCTGACTAGTCAGCGAGGTGTCAAGCAATGACCGCTCGAATCGACTCTGAGACCCGCAGCTGATCCCGCAGTTGGCGAACGCTCTACGTACAACGGCTCGTGAGGTGTTGGCCCTGATTTTGGCGATGAGCAGGGCGGCGATGGATCTCGTTCCGCGGCCCTGCTTTGCTCCGGCCGAGGGTGCGAGACTCGGCCCGGGCCAGATTTCTGGTCTCGGCCGGGAGCGACCGTCTCGTCAAGAGTGCCGGAATGGCGACATACCAGCAGCGGCATTTCTGAGTCCTCGGGTGTTCGCCCGCCTGTGCATACGTGCAGACCCGTGGCGGGGTCCGCCGAGGGCGCCGGTGGCGAACGGGGGATGATTATCGTGGGGACGAAAGCGACCGAGCTCGCGGTCGCGGCAGGCGCTGCGATGTTGGTGGCCGGCGGCCGGGTGAGGCGGTGTTAGCGGTGCTGAGAGGTTGCGGGGCTGCGTGAAGAGTCTGGCGGCGATCGGGCAATAAGGGATATGCATAAAGACAAAACCGACGCCGCGGTCATCCGGGCGTCTCGAAAGGACCGAGCCGTGTTCGGGGTGATCTTTGATCGCCATTGGCCACGGATCTATCGGTATTGCGTGGAGCGTGCCGGGCCTGCCGCGGGGGAGGATGTTGCGGCAGAGACGTTTCGCGTCGCGTTCA
>JBAPXO010000427.1:0-2028 GCA_049284255.1 Solirubrobacteraceae bacterium
GGGCTAGCGAACGCATGGCAAGAATCGCCGGGGTCAACCTGCCCCTGAACAAGCGCTCGGAGATCGGGCTGACATACATCTACGGGATCGGCCGATCCACCTCGAACAAGATCTTGAAGGATGTCGAGGTCAGCCCCGACACCTACATACGAGACCTCACCGAGGAAGAGGTCTCGAAGCTGCGCGACGCGATCGACAGCGGGCTGACGGTCGAGGGCGACCTGCGCAGGGAGCGCTCGCAGGACATCAAGCGACTGCAGGAGATCGCGTGCTACCGCGGCCTGCGCCACCGTCGTGGCCTGCCGGTGCGCGGACAGAAGACGAAGACCAACGCACGCACCCGCAAGGGCCCCAAGCGCATGCAGGTCGCGGGTCGCAAGAAAGTCGGTAAGAAGTAGTGCCGCCCGCTCCCAAACGCCCCGGTCGCGGCCGGCGCAAGCCGAAGAAGAACATCCCGATCGGGCAGGCGCACATCAAGACGTCGTTCAACAACACGATCGTCTCGCTCACCGACACCACCGGAAACGTGATCGCCTGGGAGTCCGCGGGCGGCGCCGGCTTCAAGGGCTCGCGCAAGTCGACCCCGTTCGCCGCTCAGGTGACCGCCGACGCGGCGGCGCGCAAGGGACTCGAACAGGGACTGCAAAAGGTCGAGGTCTACGTCAAGGGCCCGGGCTCGGGCCGCGAGACGGCGATCCGCTCGCTGCAGGCCGCCGGCCTCGAGGTCACGGGCGTCAAGGACGTCACCCCGCAGGCCCACAACGGCTGCAGACCTCGTAAGCGTAGAAGGGTCTAAAGGCATGGCGAGAGACACAGGACCACAGTGCAAGCAATGCCGCCGTGAGGGGCAGAAGCTGTTCCTCAAGGGCGAGCGCTGCCTGACTGACAAGTGTGGCGTCGAGCGCCGCTCCTATCCGCCGGGCGAGCATGGCCGCGGGCGGATGAAACAGAGCGAGTATCGGCTGCAGCTGCGCGAGAAGCAGAAGGCGCGCCGATATTACGGCGTGCTGGAGAAGCAGTTCGCCGGCTACTACGAGAAGGCCTCGCGTCAGCCCGGCATCACCGGCGAGAACCTGCTCGCGCTGCTCGAGTCCCGCCTGGACAACGTCCTCGTGCGCCTGGGCTTCGCCGCCTCGCGCCGGCAGGCCCGCCAGCTCATCCGTCACGGTCACTGGACGGTCAACGGCCGGCGGGTGAACATCCCCAGCTATCAGGTGCGCCCGGGTGAGGTGATCGCCATCAAGGCCGACACGGCGGCCACGCAGGTCGTCAGGGACGCGACCGAGCTCACCGGACAGATTCCCGCGTGGCTGCAGGCCGACCACGAGTCGCTAACGGCCAAGGTGCTGCGCAAGCCGGAGCGGCGCGAGGTCGCCGCGCCGGTGCAGGAGCAGCTCATCGTCGAGCTGTACTCGAAGTAGCAGTAAGAGCTTTGCCCCTGCCGCGGCCGATCTCGGCGGCGGCGTTTTAGAGCCGGCGTCCGGGCGACGCCGGCGCCACACCAAAACGACGTTAGGACTCAGATGCTCGACTTCCAAATCCCCCGGATCACCAGTGAGTCCGTGGAGCAGAACCGTGGCACGTTCACCATCGAGCCGCTCGATCGCGGGTTCGGCTACACGTTCGGCAACTCGCTGCGGCGCGTGTTGCTCTCCTCCCTGGCCGGCGCCGCCGTCACGAGCGTGCGCATCGAGGGCGTGGCGCACGAGTTCTCCACGATCCAAGGGGTCAAGGAGGACGTGACCGACATCGTGCTGAACCTGAAGGGCGTGGTCTGCCGGATGCACTCCGACGCCACCGAGATCGAAGCGCCGCTGGTCGTGACCGGCCCGGGCGAGATCACGGCCAAGGACATCGATCTGCCCTCCGGCGTCGAGATCCTCAACCCGGACGCGCACATCGCGACGCTTGAGAAGCAGACCAAGCTCGAGGTCTACCTGACGATCGGTCGTGGTCGCGGTTACCGCCCCGCCGAGGAGAACAAGTCGGCGGACCAGCCGATCGGCGTGATCCCGATCGACTCGATCT
>JBAPXO010000428.1:0-3195 GCA_049284255.1 Solirubrobacteraceae bacterium
GACCGAGGCGCAAACCCGCGTTGCCGCCGAGCGCGACGCGAGGCGCCTGGTGGACCGGGCGCCGCTCCCGGCCGGCGCGATCGCGTCGGCGTCTGAGCCGCTCGGGGACGGCGGCCTGTTGGCCCACCCCGGCGTGGAAGCGCCAGCAGCCACCAAGCTCGTAGACGACCATGTGTTCTCGACAGTGGCGGCGCCGTTTCAGCGCGTCCGCCGATTCGTGAGCACCCACGCGCCCGCGGGGTCACGCTTGACCGGGACCGGCGCCAGGGTCGGCCCGAACGTTCCCGCCAACGCCGCTTTTTCATTTGCGTTTCGATGGCGCCCGGCCGGGGTTGGCTCCCGCGCGCTGTCGGTTGCGCTGGTCGCGCTGGGGCCCGACCTGACCGGCGTACGCGTCGACGCCCAGGACGTGTGGCTGGTGCCCCGTTCGAGCTCTGAGCGGGTCCCGCGCGGCGTGCGCTCGCTGAAGATCACGCGCTCGTCATCGCAGACGGGACTGGGACTGACGGAGGGCTTGGCGTTCACGTTCACGATCACCGACCGGGGCCAGCTCGATCAGGTCACGCGCTGGATCGACGCCTTGCCGGTCGTGCAGCCGGGAGTGACGTCATGCCCGTCTCAGCCGCTGCATCCCTCGCCTCCGCGGGTGCGCCTCGCATTTCTTAGCGCGACCGGCAGGCCGCTAGCGACCGCGGCCGAGGATGCCAATGTTCGCGAGCCGACGACCCCGTGCGAAGCGATGACGTTCACCGTCCGTGGCCGCGTACAGCCGGCGCTGCTGGACGGCGCCCAGTTCCTAGCGCACGTCGACCACCTCCTGGACCTGCATCTTTCCGGCGGCGGTCTCGGGCTCGGCACGGGCCGGAAGTAGACGGCGGGCGGCCGGTGGGCACTTCTCCTCTGGCCGATCCGCGACTGGAAGCGGGCGAGAGGACGAGACGACCCCTGCGGCGACGGAGCGCGCGTCACCCGGCGCAGGCGCTGACGAGCGCTCTGCCACACGAAGCCAATCGTAGGGCTGCGCGAATTCCGACGTGCGCTCTGCCCGTTGTTCTCGTACGCGCAGGGGGATGTCTTGCATTCCCACGCTTGTTGGCTTGCTTGACACGCGCCTCGGCGAACTTGCTGATGAGATCAGCGCGCTTGAGCACGCGCGTGCTGCGCTGCAGACATCAATGCCCGCGACACCGCTCACGGGAGGTGTCGACAGCGGCGCGAGGGAACGCGCCCCGCTCTCTCAGCGCCTCAAACGGACAAAGCAGCGCCCGAATCCCGTCCTGCTGTCATTGACCCCCAAGCTCAATGTTCGCGGCGACCGCGGCCACCGGCGCAAGCTCTGAGGCCGCCAAGCGTCATCGGCGTGCCTCCGCGACCCGGACCCCGAGGAAGCCGGCGGTCCGTTGTCAGCTGAGCAGCTCGAGCGGCTGTTGACCGACGCGGAGTCTGGTTTGAGCGCAGGGGCGATCGCCGATCAGACTGGCGTCAGCCACAGCCGGGTTCTGGCCCGGTTTGCGCGCAGCTGAGGCCGCTGGGCAGGTCCGGCGGACCGGGAGCCGACGCTCGACCTTGTGGTTGCTGGTCACCGATGAGGACCGGGTTGCTCAGCGAGCGGCTGAGCTCGAGCGTCCCGTCGGTGCCCGAGGTGGGGATCGGACCCGACGGCGAGGACGGGCCCGGGCGTCATCGTTCCGCTTCATGCCGGCAGGGGGCGCCGGCGAAACAAACCCTGTGTTACGTTCGGCGGCCCGCGTGCTTGTGGCCGTCAGCGATCATGCGGCTGGCCGGGTGCCGCACAATCGCGAGCATGAACGCGTGTCGGCGGCACGCGATGGCCAGTCCCGGCGTCTCGTCAGAAACTCAAGCGGCGGCGCGCTTCTGCCGAAACACTAAGACCGCACCAGCACGAGGCGAAGGCTGAAGGACGAGCTGGGCATGGATCTTGCCCACTCGGCCCGGCGCCAGCGAAACCAAGCAATCACCTACAAGGGACGAAGCAATGAACCGATTCGTCCTCATTTTCACGATCGTAGCCAGCGTGGCCGCGATTGCCGTGCCGGCCGCGGCCTCGGCTGCCACCCTGGCCGGATACAGCGAGACCCAAGCTCTCATTCACGCTACACGAGGGCAGCGTTCCTACCCGGTCCGGTGTGCCGTCGCTGTCAACTCCACCGTGACCCGAGGGTGGGCCGGATGGTCGTTTAATCAGTACGCGCGCGGCTGTGGCCGGTACGGATTCAATGGCGTTTCCTACCTTCAGGCCTACGGTGGCCGGTGGCACCTGATCTACCAAGGCTCGGACGGCTACGGACGCGTCCCGCATCGCGTCGCTAACGACATCATGCAGAGCCTGTTCGGATGACGGTCGTGAAGTCGCCCGGTCAACTCACTCCAGAACTCGCCGAGGAACTAAGCGACCGAGACGCATCAAAACGATGAAGAAGCTCCTGATCGCGATCTTTGCCGTCGGCGCGCTTGCCGTGCCGACTATGGCGCAAGCCACGACCGTGCATCGCTGCACGCGACCCACGGCATTCGTGCAGGACTTAGCCGCTACAAACGCCAGCTGCGCAAAGGCGCGAGCCGTTATGCGGCGTGGAACCGCTGGGACACGCTGGCCCACACCGACAAGCCCTGGCTGCTGACTGAGCACGGCTTCCGGTTTCAGCGGCAATGGTGGCGTGTGGCGGCGTGGCCGGTGGGCAGAGAGCACGCGCTGACGGAGTTCATCAGCCAGACGGCAAAGGTGACCCTGCGGTCAATGAGCTACGAGGCGGTGTAGGACCCGTGGGGCACTCGCGAGGAACTCGGTCCTCATAGTCCTTTGCCGCGACTGGGAGCACTGGAGAATGGCCCCTTGTGCGGCCGGGCCCCCGGCATTCACTCGACGGCGTGGGTATTCGGACCCTTGGGCTTGAGACCGTTCCTCGTGTCCGTGGATAGCCGGTAAAACTATGCTCAGTAGATGTACTTGAACGAGTCCCCTTTGCTATCGCTGCAGGTGATGATCTTGTTCTTGTAGCCGCAGTGAGCGATAGCCACAGGGTTCATCCCTGCGACTGCGAACAGGCCCGACAAAGCGAACTGCCAGTAGATCGTGTGGCTGTAGCCGGGATATCCCTCCTCGCCACCCATCCAGACGGCGACGTTGTAGTACGCCTGCATGGGGAGGGCGTTGCACGGCTCATTGGTCTTCAA
>JBAPXO010000429.1:0-2670 GCA_049284255.1 Solirubrobacteraceae bacterium
GCTCGTAGCTGCCTCCGTCGGTCTCCCGTCCCAAGCGACTCGAGAGCTCCTCCGGAGCGACATCGAACCTGCGCCAGGTGACATGAGAGGAGACGTCGTGCCCCAGCTCGCGCAAAAGGGTGGGGAAGGGAACCAGCCCGTGCAGAGCCAGCAGATTGGCTCCGTTGTGAACCCGTAGTCGCGTCCCGCGGCCCGGTCGCCGTTCGATCAGGCCGATCTGCTCCATCGACTGGAGCGCGCGTCGCACAGTGGTGCGACTCACGGCCAGTTGACGGGCGAGTTCGTCCTCCGGCGGGAGCCGTCCCGACGCGAACGCGCCCCGCTGGATGGCGCTGAGCATTGCCTCCAGGACCTGCCGGGTCAGCGATGTCCCCGCGCCGACACGCAGGATGCCCGTCGGGGCCGGCAACCCCGGCTCAGGCGGCGCAGCCGGCTCACTCGGCGCGGCCGGCACCGGGCCTCCGCGATCGGGAACGCTCATGCGACCGGCGCGGCAGCGATCGGACGGTCGACGCGGACGCGGTCAAGCTGACGCTGCCACTCGCGCCAGAAGGCGCGCATCGTCTGCTCGGTCTTGTCTGCGTCGTAGACGATGCCGGGCCAGTCGGCGGCGGCGTCGATCGTGTTCTCGAGGCCACCCTCGAGCACAACCTCCTCGTCGAGCAGAACCGTCCCCGTGTGGGAGTCGGCAAACCCGGCGAAGTTCTCGTTATCGTCGATCTGCAACATCCCGGGCGGTCCGTTGGTCCGAAGGTAGGCACGATGCGACTGCTGCCGCCATGCCGGGCTCGAAGCCTTGGGAACGAGGTTCCACCAGAGCATCTCGGTCCGGTGCGGCGCGACGGGATACTGAACGCTGAGCCGGATGTAACGACTGGCGCTCCCCTTGGCCTCGGTTGAGGTCTTGAAGTTCTCCATCACCGTGAAGTTGGGGAAGATGTTTCCATGCATGATCGATAGTCGAGCCTGCACGTCGATCTGGCCCGGCGTGAGGTTCCGCGTCAGCTGCTCCCACAGTTCCTCGGGGTAACCATGAAAGCGCGGGGGATCCGGGGCAAGGGGAAGATGGTGGACCCGGAAGGTATGACCGTTGCCCGCGTCCACGACACGGCCGCGGAACTTCTTTGCGATCACGGTGCCCATCTGCTCCCAGTCATCGGGCCCAGCGAACATCCCCATCACGAAGGCTGACTGGTGGGTGATCGGCGTGTGGTATCCGTCACCACCGACGTTCTCGGATTCGAGCTTCCAATTGGTCTCGAGCAGCGTCCGGACAGGCGGTCCAAGCACCTCGACGCCCTCGTCGAAGCCTCCGAGCAGCGAGGTCAGATACCAGAGAGCGTCGCCGAGGTAATCGGCGAGCGAGGGCGCTTCTGGATCCCAGGTGGCGAAGATCAGCCCGTGAACGGTGTCGACCGCCGGCTGGTACAAGGAGAAGCGCGACTTGTCAAAGTCGGGGCTGAAGACTTCGCGGACGTTCGTGACACCCTTGAGCTGACCCGTACCTGAGTAGGTCCAACCGTGGTACGGGCAGCGGAAATGCGAGCTGTTGCCGCGGTCGGCGCGGCACAGCCGGATCCCGCGGTGACGACAGGTGTTGCCGAGTACGTTGACCGAGCCGTCGTTGGCGCGGGTGACGATCACCGGCTCCATGCCGCACCGTCGGGTGACGTAATCGCCGGGGTCGGGAATCTCGCTCTCGTGTCCGACGAACAGCCAGGACCGCGCGAAGATTCGTTCGAGCTCGAGGCGCTGAACCTCCGGGTCGAACCACGCGCGACGGCTGACGTGGAAGTTGCCGTTCTGCTCACGTACCAAGGGCTCCACGAGCACTCCTCTCTAAGTCGATGCCGATCATGCTGCCCCCCGGCTCACCGGCCTGGCATCCAGCGCAGGCGAACCGGCGGTCATGGCAGGTGGCCGGCCTTCGCGCCATGCGTCGAACGGCGTCGGCCGGTCGCGCACAACCGGCGGGGCGGCGGCGTCGACACGGGCCATCCCGGTATTCACCTCAACACGCGCCCCGAAGGGGTCCTTGAAGTAGATGAAGATGTTGTTGCCCGAGATGTGGCGCCCAATCGACGCGTCGAGCCCGGTGTTCCAGCCGACGAGTGCGTCGGCCACGCGAACCAGGTCCGCGACCGAAGGTACCTCAAAGCAGAAGTGATGCAGGCCGGGGCGGTCCTCTGGTGTGACGATCATCCCGAGGTCATGGTGCATCTGTCCGGCTCTCAAGAAGGTGTTCCCCCAGCGCGGCGCATCGGGCGGCTGAATCGACTCGCTCATGCGAAACCCGAGAATCTCGGTGAGAAACTCGGCGTTGGCCCTGATGTCGTAGGCGTGCAGGGTCACATGCTCGATCGGGATCGGGCCGACCCCCATGCGATGCTCGCCCCCGGGCGCGGATGTCACGGTGAAGGCGGCCGGGTCACGCTCCATTACCAGCTGCATGACGTGCCCGGTCGGCAGCGTGAACGAGAGCCCGTCGGCCAGGCCGGGCGCATCGTCTACCTCGGCGAAGGGGATGCCCTTCTCGCTCAGCCGATCGCGCGCGACCGCTAGGGCTTCAGCGCCACAGACCGAGAACGCGAAGTGGTCCATCGTCGGTCCGCCTTCACGGAGCGCCAGCTCGAAGGTCCGCGAGACCCCGCTGGCCAGATAGCTGTAGTC
>JBAPXO010000430.1:0-15990 GCA_049284255.1 Solirubrobacteraceae bacterium
GCTCATGCACCACCTGGAGCAGCTCGAGGCCGGCGAGAAGCCCGATGACTACCTCGACCCCGCGGCCATGACGGCGCTGACCCGGGGCCATCTGCGCGACGTCTTCCGCGCCGTGACGGCGACCGCCCGGGAGCTCGAGCCATGAGGCTCACGGTCCGCCGCCAGGGCGCGGCCGCACGGTTTGCCAGGACCGCCATGCCGGCCGATGACACGCCCTGGCGCGAGGCCGGGTGGTGCGTGGTGGATCTGGAGCTGACCGGGCTGCAACGCTCCGACGAGATCATCTCGATCGGAGCCATCCCGATCGAGGACGGAGCGGTGATCCTCGGACAGGCCTTCTACGCGCTTGCGCGCCCCGACCGGGCCCCCGACCCCGCCGCCGTGCTCGTGCACAAGCTCCGGTCAGCCGATCTCGCCGACGCGCCCCCGCTGAGCGATGCTCTCGACCCGCTGCTCGACGTTCTGGCCGGCCGCGTGCCCGTGTTTCACACCGCGATGGTCGAGCGCAACTTCCTCGGACGGGAGCTGCGCCGGCGGCGCCTGCGTCTGCCCGCCGACGCCGACACCGAGGCTCTCGGTCGGGCCTGGCTGCGCGAGCGCGACGGGGACGCGCCGCCCAGTGTGTCGCTGGTTGGTCTGTCGGCGGTCCTCGGTCAGCCCGCCGAGACCCCACACCATGCGCTCGGCGACGCGCTGACCACCGCGCAGGCCTTCATCGCGCTCGCCGGCCACCTGGACGCCGTTGCCCCGCAGACGGTCGGGTCGCTGCGCCGCGCCCAGCCTCCCGGCTAGGCGTCGACCTCGCGTCCGTCCTCACCCCACATGACGTGGAAGGTTCCCTCGCGGTCAGAGCGCTTGTAGGTGTGGGCGCCGAACAGGTCTCGCAGCCCCTGGATCAGACTCGCCGGGCCGCGCTCGCGACGGTAGCCGTCGTAGTAGGCAAGCGACGAGGAGAAGGCGGGCGTGGGGATCCCCAGCTCGGCGGCGCGCGCGACCACCCGGCGCCATGGATCCTGGGCCTCCTCGAGCGCCTTGGCAAAGAAATCGGCGAGCATCAGGTTGTCGAGTTTGGGCTCGTCGTCATAGGCCTCCCGGATGCGGTCCAAGAAGCGGGCGCGGATGATGCAGCCCCCGCGCCAGATCGTGGCCATCGACCCGAGGTCGATGTCCCAGCCCTCGTCGTCGGCCGCGGCCGCCATCTGGGCAAAGCCCTGGGCATAGGAGACGATTTTCGACGCGTACAGGGCGTGCTCGAGATCGGCGGCCAGTTGTTCGTCGCCACTGCCCGACGGCGTCGGCCCGGCGAGGATGCCGGCGGCGTGAACGCGCTGGTCCTTGAGCGCGCTCAGCGCCCGGGCGAACACCGCCTCGGTGATGCCGGTCAGCGGTACCCCGAGCTCGAGCGCGTTCTGCGCGGTCCAGCGCCCGGTGCCCTTCTGCTCGGCGGCGTCGAGGATGACATCGACGAGCGGCTTGCCGGTGGCCTGATCGGTGTGGGCGAGCACGCGGGCCGAGATCTCGATCAAGAACGACTCAAGCTCTGAATCGTTCCAGCCCTTGAAGCGCTCGGCGATCTCAGGGACGTCGAGGCCGACGCCGTGGCGCAACAGGTCGTAGCTCTCGGCGATCAGCTGCATGTCGGCGTACTCGATGCCGTTGTGGACCATCTTCACGAAGTGACCGGCGCCGTCGGCGCCGACATAGGTGCAGCACGGCGTGCCGTCCACATCGGCGGCGATCGCCTCGAAGATCGGTTTGACCGCTTCGTCGTAGGGCTCGCGGTCACCGCCGGGCATGATGCTCGGACCCTCGAGCGCCCCCTCCTCACCGCCGGAGACCCCAACCCCGAGGAAGTGGATCCCCTGCTCGGCGAGCTTGGCGTGGCGGCGCTGGGTGTCTCGGAAGTTGGCGTTGCCGCCATCGATGAGGATGTCGCCCCGGTCGAGATGGGGAGCGACATCGTCGATCACCGCGTCGGTGGCCGGCCCTGCCTGAACCATGCTCATGAGCACCCGGGGCGTGGCCAGAGCCGCCACCCACTCCTCGGTCGACTCATAGCCGTTCAGCGGTCCCTCGGAGCCGTGTTCGTCGATGAACCTCTGCATCCGGCTCGTGGTCCGGTTGTGGACGGCGACCGGGATGTCGTGGTGGGCGACGTTGCGCGCCAGGTTCGCGCCCATCGTGGCCAGGCCGGTGAGGCCGAAGTGGGTTTCGCTGGAGGAGGAGGAGCTCATAGGCCCAAACTACACGCCGAGCGGGGTGAGTAGGGTGAATCTCATGAACCACCGCAATCTTGGATCCACAGGTACAAAGGTGACTCCGCTCTGCCTCGGGGCGATGATGTTCGGCGACTGGGGCAACAAGGATCACGACGAGAGCATCCGCATCATCCACCGCGCGCTCGACGCGGGCATCAACTTCATCGACACCGCCGACGTCTATTCCCGCGGCGAGTCCGAGGAGATCGTCGGCAAGGCATTGGCCGGCGGCAAGCGCGACAACGTCGTGCTCGCGACCAAGGTCCACGGCACGATGGGCGATGACCCCAACCAGTTCGGCAACTCCCGTCGGTGGATTGTCAAGGAGGTCGAGAACTCGCTGCGCCGCCTGGGTACCGATTGGATCGACCTCTACCAGATCCACCGCCCCGAGGCCGACACCGACATCGACGAGACGCTCGGCGCGCTGTCAGACCTGGTTCACGCCGGCAAGATCCGCTACATCGGTTCCTCTACGTTCCCGGCCTCGCAGATCGTCGAGGCCCAGTGGGTGGCGCGCGACCGCGGCCGCGAGCGCTTCGTCTGCGAACAGCCGCCCTACTCGCTGCTCGTGCGGGGCATCGAGCGGGACGTCCTGCCAACCGCGCAGCGGTGGCGGATGGGGGTCATTCCGTGGAGCCCTCTGGCCGGCGGCTGGCTCTCAGGCCGCTACCGCAAGGGTGAAGACCTGCCCGACTCCCAACGCGCGCAGCGGATACCCGCGCGCTACGACATGTCAGACCCGTACAACCAGCGCAAGCTCGACGCCGCCGACGCCCTGGGCAGGCTGGCCGACGAGGCCGGCATCACGCTGATCGAGATGGCCTTGGCGTTCGTCATCCGCCATCCGGCTGTGACCTCGGCGATCATCGGCCCGCGCACGATGGAGCACCTCGAGTCCCAGCTGACAGCGGCCGAGATCACCCTGTCTGACGATGTGCTCGACAAGATCGACGAGATCGTCCCGCCCGGAGTCAACGTCAACCCGGTCGACGGCGGATGGGCCAATCCGGCGCTGCAGGCGTCTGCCCGCCGGCGCTGATAGGCGGGGGCGCCCGCCGTCAGAACGTGAGCACGCTGCGGATCCCGTCCTGGCGCTCCATCAGCTCAAAGCCCTCGTTGACGTCGTCGAGTGAGAGCCGGTGGGAGATGAACGGGTCGACGTCGAGCTTGCCGTCGAGGTAAAGCTGGACGAGCTCGGGGACCTGGTCGCGGCCCTTGACCCCGCCGAAGGACGAGCCGCAGATCCGCCGGCCGGTGATCAGCAGCCGCGGGATCACGTCGAGGGTCTCGCCCTTGCCGGCGACGCCTGCGACCGTGCATAGCCCCCAGCCCATCCGCGCGGCCTCGACGGCCTGGCGCATGACGGCGACCAGTCCGGTCGCCTCGAAGGTGTAGTCAGCGCCGAAGCCTCCGGTCTCCTCGAGAACTCGGGGGACGACCTCAGGACCGCCCTCCCAGGTGTCGGTGGCTCCCTGGCCGCGAGCGAGCTCGAGCCGATCCGCAGACATGTCGACGCAGATGATCCGCTCGGCGCCCTGCAGGCGGCAACCGGCGACCGCGCCGAGGCCGACCATGCCGGCCCCGAAGACCACGCACGTCGAGCCCGGCTTTACCTTGGCGGTGTTGATCGCCGCGCCGAGACCGGTCGACAGGCCGCAGGCGAACAGGCAGGCGCGCGCGGGATCGGCTTCAGGCGAGACCCGGGCGAGCGCGATCTCGGGCATGACCGTGTACTGCGCAAACGTGCTCGTCCCCATGAAGTGGCGCAGCGGCTCGCCGTCGAGCGATAGCCGGGTGGTGCCGTCGGGGAGGTAGCCGAGGTTCTGCTGCTCACGGATGGCCAGGCAGAGGTTGGTGTCGGGGCTGAGACAGTGGACGCACTCGCGGCACTGTGGTGAGAACAGGGTCACGACGAGGTCTCCGGGGGAGAGGCTCGTGACTCCGTCGCCGACACGCTCCACGAAGCCCGCGCCTTCGTGGCCGAGCACGGTCGGCGCGTAGCCCGACGGGTCCACGCCGGAAGCGGTGTACATGTCGGTATGGCAGACGCCGCAGGCGGCGAGGCGGACCAGGACCTCGCCCGCCTTGGGCTCGGCGAGCTCGACCTCGCGGACTGCAAGCGGCTTGGCGAACTCCTCGAGCACGGCGGCGCGGATCTTCACTGCTGCTCCTCTCCTCGATCTGGGGAGAAGACCCTATTGGCCCCGGCGCGAGTCCAGCGCGTCGATCAGGAGCTCCAGCATCCTCGGCCAATGTTCGGGCTCGACCTGCTTGGCGGCCCGGGTGGCCGCGAAGACCAGGCGAAGATCGAGCGCGCTTGCGTCCGGGCGCAGACGGCCCTCGACGCGCGCGGCCGCGAGCAGACGATCCATCGCCGCGGTTGCCCGGGCGGTGGATGCGATCACGTCGGGGTGGTCGGCGACCGCCATCCGGGCCGCGCCCAGGACGGTATCGCCGGACTGGTGCTCGACGAGCTCGCGGAGCATCTCGACGAGCGCTGACCAGCGGTCGCCCTCGCGGGCCTCGGACTCCTTGGCGACCTCGACGATCTGGTCCATCCGGCGCACCACCAGCGCCGCCAGGAGCTCGTGCTTTGACGAGAAGCAGCGGTAAACGCTCGCGACGCCCGCGCCTGCGGCGTTGGCTACATCGCTCATCGGGGCATCGATCCCGTCGCGGGCGAACACTTCGAAGGCCGCGGTCAACAGCCGCTCGTGCTTGGCCTCCGGCTCCAGGGAGGCCCACCCGCACTGCGTTTCCCGAAGCGTCAGAACCGGCTCCGTGCCCGGGAGCGGAATGATCATTCCGCTAGAGTAGCCGCTGTGGGCAACGAGCACGTAAGGGAGCACGGGATCCACCCGACGCTGATCCTGGCGGTCACCGCGCTGGCGGGGCTTGCCTACGCGATGCTGAGCTCGGCGGTGATCCCCGCCCTGCCCTCGATCCAGCACAGTCTCCACACCACCGAGACGGGCGTGACCTGGCTTTTGACCGGCTATCTGTTGTCGGCGTCGGTGGCGACCTCGATCATCGGGCGCCTCGGGGACATGTACGGCAAGGAGCGCCTGCTCCTCATCACATTGGTCATCCTGGCCGTCGGGACGATCATCTCGGCGCTCTCGACCACGCTGCTCCCGATGATCATCGGGCGCATCATCCAGGGTGCCGGCGGGGGCATCTTCCCGCTCGCCTTCGGGATCGTCCGCGACGAGTTCCCGCGTGATCGCGTGGCCGGCAGCATCGGCATCCTCTCATCGATCCTGGGCGTCGGCGGCGGGATCGGGATCGTCCTCGGCGGTCTGATCATCGAGCACCTCGACTACCACTGGCTGTACTGGATCCCGCTTCTGGTCACGGTCGTAGCGGCGGTCGCTACCTGGAGATTCGTCCCGGAATCGCCGGTGAAGGTGCCGGGCAGGGTCAACTGGCTGGCGGCGGCCTTGATGACCGCGGGCTTCAGCTGCGTACTGATCGCGATCTCCGAGACGACGACCTGGGGCTGGGGGTCGCCCAAGACTCTGACCCTGCTGGCGATCGGCGTGGCCCTGACCGCTGCCTGGGTGGCGGTCGAGGTTCGCAGCGACGAACCGTTGATCGACATGGCGATGATGCGGATCCGCGGCGTCTGGACCACGAACCTGGTCGCCTTCTTGCTGGGCGCCGGCATGTATGCCTCGTTTCTGATCTACCCGCAGTTCGCCCAACTCCCCAAGAGCACCGGATTTGGCTTCGGGGCGTCAGTGGTCACCGCCGGCCTGTACCTCCTGCCGGCGGCGCTCTTGATGAGCCTGCTGGGCAGCGTGGCCGGGCGCGTGGCCCGGCGGTTCGGTTCCAAGTTTGCGGTCATTGTCGGCAGCGCGATCACCGCCGTGGCCTTCGGCTGGCTGGTGGTCTTTCACGCGCGTCCGATTGACATGCTGATCAGCGCAGGCCTCCTCGGGATCGGGATCGGCCTTGCGTTCGCCGCCCTGGGCAACCTGATCGTGCAGGCTGTCACCCCGCAGCAGACCGGAGTCGCGACCGGGATGAACACGGTCATGCGGACGCTCGGCGGGGCCCTCGGAGGTCAGATCGTGGCGACCTTCCTGGCTAACGATGTCAGCGCCAACGGGCTGCCCACACTCACCGCCTTCACTCGCTCCTGGGCTCTGGAGGCCGCCTTCCTGATCGTGGCCGTGCTTGCCGGGCTGCTGGTTCCCGGGCCTCTACGAGTTCGCACCGTTCCGACGGCCGAACCCGAGCTGACGCCGGAGCTGGCCGGCGTCTCGGAAGGCGGATAGCGCCGCCTTGACGATTCGGCGTCCCAGGTCCGCTGTCAGCCGGGCTGGCGTCGGCGGCCAGAACGGCGCTGACCCTCGAGGCGACAAGTACAAGTGGATCGCACTGTCCAACTGCACACTGGGAGTGCTGCTGGCCACGCTGGATGCCTCGATCACGCTGATCGCGATGCCCGACATCTTCCGCGGGATCAAGCTCGATCCGCTCGTCCCCGCCAACAGCTTCTACCTGTTGTGGATGATCCTGGGGTTCCTGGTCGTCTCCAGCGTGCTCATCGTCAGCCTCGGCCGGCTGGGCGACATGTACGGCCGCGTGCGGATCTACAACCTCGGGTTCGTCATCTACACGGTTGCGTCGCTGTTCTTGACCCTCGACTGGCTGACGGGAAAGGGAGGGGCGATCTTCCTGATCGTCTTTCGGATCGTGCAGGGCGTCGGCGCGGCGTGCCTGCTGGCCAATGCGGCCGCGATCATCACCGACGCTTTCCCGGCCAACCAGCGCGGGACGGCGCTGGGCATCAACAACATCGTCGGCGTCAGCGGCCTGTTCGTCGGCCTCGTCCTCGGCGGCCTCCTGGCGCCGATCAGCTGGCGCCTCGTGTTCCTGATCTCGGTGCCCGTCGGGCTGTTCGGGACGGTGTGGGCCTACCTGAAGCTCGAGGAGCGCTCCAAGCCCAAGCGGGCACGCATCGACTGGGCGGGCAACGTCACCGTCGCGCTCGGCCTGATCCTGATCATGATCGCGGTCACCTACGGCATCCGCCCCTACGGCGGCTCGCCGACAGGGTGGGGCAGCCCCCGCGTCCTGGCGCTGATCGGCAGCGGGGTTGCCTTCCTGATCGCCTTCGCGCTGATCGAGAGCCGTGTCACCGATCCGATGTTCCGGCTGCCCCTGTTCAAGATCCGGGCCTTCACCTTCGGCACGGCGTCGACGTTTCTCTCGGCCGTGGCTCGCGGCGGGCTGATGTTCATGCTGATCATCTGGCTGCAGGGGATCTGGCTGCCCCAGCACGGCTACGACTTCACCGACACGCCTCTGTGGGCCGGGATCTACATCCTGCCTCTGACCTTGGGGATGCTCATCGCGGGACCTACCTCCGGTTATTTATCCGACCGCTTCGGAGCGCGAGGGTTCGCCACCGGCGGGATGCTGGGGGCAGCGTTGAGCTTCTTCCTGCTCGCGCTGTTACCCGTCAACTTCCCGTATCCCACGTTCGCGGCGATCCTCTTCCTCAACGGCGTGTCGATGGGGATGTTCGCCTCTCCCAACCGCGCCGGGGTGATGAACAGCTTGCCGCCGAGCGACCGCGGCGCCGGCGGCGGCATGAACCAGACGTTCCAGAACTCCGCCCAGGTGCTCTCGATCGGGATCTTCTTCACGCTCATGATCCTCGGCCTCTCGGCGACCCTGCCTCACACCATGGCGGCGGGGCTGCACGCGCACGGCGTACCGATCGGCAAGGCGCGGACGGCGGCCAACCTGCCGCCGGTCTCGATCCTGTTCGCCGCCTTCCTGGGCTACAACCCGATCCAGCACCTCGTCGGCCCGACCGTGCTCTCGCACCTGAGCGCCGCCCAGCAGCACCTCCTGATCGGCCGGTCGTTCTTCCCGCAGCTCATCTCGGCCCCATTCAAGGACGGGCTGCACGAGGCGTTCGCGTTCGCGATCGTCGCCTGCCTGATCGCCGCCGCGGCGTCCTGGTCACGCGGGCGCCACGTCGGGTACAGCGCGGACTCGTCCGGCGGTGACCCAAGTGAGCAGCGCGAAGGCGCCAACGCTGAGGACCGTCGTGTCGCGGGGCGCCCGGCCTCGCCGGTCTCAACCTGAGCACGTCCCGATCCCAGACGGTAGGCTTGGCGACGTGAGGGGCAAGCGTTGGTTAACTGTTGTCGCTGTTGCGTGCCTGCTGGCGCTCGCCGGCTGCGGCTCGAGCAGCTCGAAGTCGTCGAGCAGCGCCACCAGCAGCCCTTCGGCGAGCTCAGCCTCCGCGAGCTCGACCAGCACGTCCTCGAGCACCGCCGCCTCCGGCACCGAGGCGTCCAAGCCGCCCGAGCAGATCCTCTCCGACGCGGCCGCCGCGCTTCGCGGCGCCAAGGGCTACGTGATGCAGGGATCCATCACCCAGGGCGGCAAGGTCGTGAACGTAAAGCTGAGTACCACGTCGCCGAAGGCGATTGACATCGTCCTCGGGCTCGGCCCGGCGACCGCGAATCTCATCGGCCTCTCCAACTCCTCCTACATCCGGGCCAACACGACCTTCTGGAAGTCGCAGGCCGGGCCGAGCGCCGCCAAGCTCGCCGGCCGTTGGATCGAGGTCCCCACTCAGGACGCCCACTCGGTCACCGCCTCGCTCGGCGAGCTGGCGCCAGCCAACCTTTCCCGTTGCCTGTTGGAGAACCACGGCACGCTGAGCGCCGGCGGCAACACCACGGTCAACGGGCAGCCCGCCGTCCTGGTCAATGACGCCGGGGACAAGCCGGGCTCGACCAAGAGCATGCTGGCGGTCGCCTCCTCGGGCACGCCCTACCCGCTGCGCTATACCGCCACGGGGGCTCAGCGCGCGGGCGGACACGTCGACGTCTGCAGCACCGGCAAGGCCTCGAACGCTCGCGGGTCGATCTCGTTCAGCGACTTCGGCAAGGTCCCGCCGATCCACCCGCCCGCGGGCGCGGTCAAGATTCCCTAGCTCGGCTGGCTAGCCAGCCAGTAGGATGGGCGCCAGCTATCGCCGAGCGTCAGGAGGAGATCGTGGCAACCGGAAGCGACCTCGAGCAGGTACTCGTCACCGAACGGGAGCAGTGGCTGGACGGGCCGCCGCACGAGCTTTTTAGCCGACTGCGCGGCGAGTGTCCGGTCCACTGGACCCCGAAGATCACCGAGTATCCCGAAGAAGCCGGCTACTGGTCGATCACCCGGGCCGACGACGTGCATACGGTGAGCCGGGACTGGCGAACGTTCTCCTCGGCGAGCGGGGTCACGGCCGTCAGCGACCTCTTCATGGAGCTCATGCAGGCGATGTTCATCGGCATGGACCCGCCCAAGCACGATCGTCTGAAGATGCTCTTTCAAGCCGGGTTCACGCCCCGGCGGATCGCCGCCCACGAGCCTGAGATCCGGCAGATCGTGATCGACGTCCTCGACCGCCTGGAGGGACGCGAGACCTGCGATCTGGTCAATGACGTCGCCCAGCCCGTGGTCTCCCGCGTGATCGGGAGCTTCATGGGAATCCCACCCGCCGACGATGCCGTATGGGCGAAGCTGATGAACGGCTCGCTCGCCGCCGGCGACCCCGACCTCAACCCCGACGGGATCCAGAGCGTCCTGCAAAACGAGATCCCCGAGATCTTCCGGCGCTGCTCGGAGATGATCGCGCAGCGGCGCGAGCACCCCACCGACGATTTGACGAGCGTGCTCGTGCACGCTGAGATCGACGGCGAGAAGCTCGAGGAGCACGAGATCGTGATGGGCTTCTTCCTGCTCGTCGCCGCGGGCAACGACAGCACCAAGGCAACCTACTGCAGCGGCATGCGGGCGCTCCTCGAGCACCCGGCCGAGCGCGAGGTCCTGCTCGCCGATCCGTCGTTGATCCCGAGCGCGGTCGAAGAATCGCTGCGCCTGTTCCCGGCGTTCGCCCATTTTCGCCGCACGGCGACCTGCGACACCGAGCTCGGCGGCCAGCAGATCCACGAGGGCGACAAGGTCGTCATGTGGTACGTGTCCTCAAACCGCGACGAGACCCGCTACGAGGATCCCGACCGCTTCGACGTGCGTCGCAATCCCGAGCACCAGGCCTTCGGCGCCGGCGGCCGGCACTTCTGCCTGGGCGCGGCCTTGGCCCGGCTGGAGCTGCGGGTCCTGTTCGAGGAGACGCTCGCGCGTTACCCGGAGATGGAGATGGCCGGACGCCCGACGATCGTCGAGTCCGGGTTCATCAACCAGCTCAAGACGATGCCCGTCAAGCTGGGTCCGCGCGCATCGGCCTGACCGGGGCTAGCGAGGCCTCGGCCTGAGCGCACGCGGGTCCGGAGGGACCGCGGCTGATGCAGCTAAGGCGCTAGCGCCACTCCGCCCAGGGAGAGCGCTCCTCTGCGGACTCCTGGTCGGCGCGGATGACGTGCATGACGGCGTTGATCAACGCCAGGTGGGTGAAGGCCTGCGGGAAATTGCCGAGGTGGCGCCCGGTGTTGGGGTCGACCTCCTCGGCGTAGAGCCCGAGCGGGCTGGCGTAGCCCAGCAGGCGCTCGCATAGGCCCCGGGCCCGGTCGAGCTCGCCGATTTCACACAAGGCCGAGACCAGCCAGAACGAGCAGATCAAGAACGTGCCCTCCTTGCCCTCCAGGCCATCGTCGGTCTCGTCGGTGCGGTAGCGCAGGACGAGACCGTGCTCGGTGAGCTCGTCGGCGATCGCGAACACCGTGTTGCGGACGCGTTCGTCGTCGGGCGGCAGGAAGCGCATCAGCGGCATCAGCAGCAGCGCGGCGTCAAGTGCGTCGGTGTCGTAGTGCTGGACGAACACGCCGCGCTCGTCCAGCGCGTTCTCGAGAACGTCGGCGTGGATCTCGTCGGCGGCCTCGCGCCAACGCTTGGACCGCTCGAAGTCCTCGCGCAGCTCGGCCAGGCGTGAGCCGCGATCGCAGGCGACCCAGCAGAACACCTTCGAGGAGGTGAAGTGTTTGGGCTCGCCGCGCATCTCCCAGATGCCGCGGTCGGGCTCGCGCCAATGCTCGATCGCCTGCTCGACCTGATGGGAGAGGATCTTCCACACCCGGTCGTCGAGCGAGTCACGCGAGCGGGTATGCAGGTAGACGGAGTCCAGCAGGGCGCCCCAGACGTCGTGCTGCTGCTGTTCATAGGCGGCGTTGCCGATCCGGACCGGCCGCGCGCGCTCGTAGCCCTCGAGGTGCTCGAGCTCGTGCTCTTGCAGATCGCGCTCGCCGTCGAGCCCGTACATGACCTGGAGCTTCTCCTCGCCGGCGGCGACGTCGGCGATGAAATAGAAGAAGTCGTTTGCCTCCCAGTCAAAGCCCAGCGACAGCAGCGCCCAGAGCATGAACGTCGAATCGCGAATCCAGCTGTAGCGGTAGTCCCAGTTGCGCTCGCCCTGGGGGGTCTCGGGAAGCGAGGTCGTGGCCGCGGCCAACAGCGCGCCGCTGGGCCCGTAGGTGAGGCCCTTCAGGGTGAGAGCGCTGCGCTGCAGGAAGGTGCGCCACGGGTGGTCGGGGAAGTCGCCGCGGTCAAGCCAGTGCTGCCAGTGGTGCGCGGTCCACACCAGCCGCTCGTAGGCCTCATCCTTGTCGACCGGAGGGGCATGCTCGCTCCACGAGAGGGCACAGAAGACGGTCTCGCCTTCGCGCATCAGGTGCCGGGCGGTCGCCCGCGAGCCCTCGAACCCGAGCCGCAGGTCGGTCGTCAGCCGGAGCTCGACGTCTCCGCCGTGGCTGGTGGCAAGTCCCTCCTGGTAGCCGTCTCCGCTGTAGCGCCATGTCGCCGGCTCGCGTCCGTAGTTGAACTTGGGCTCGCAGTCGAGCAGCAGCTGCACGGCACCGTTGACGCACCGCACGGTTCGCAGAAGAACGTGGTCGGCGTCGTAGTCGGTGGGTGCCCGGCGGTGGGTGTGGGAGCGCTCATCCTGGTGGTGCCACTGGCCGATCAGCAGCACGTCACGGACGATGATCCAGCCCGAGCCCGTGCCCCAGCTCGTCTCGAGCACCATCGTGCCGGGGAGGTAACGGCGCGCCGCCGGCACCGTGACGCCGTCGGGCCCGAGGCGAAACCAGCCGGCGTCCCGGTCGAGCATCGACCCGAAGATGCTCGGAGAATCCACCCGCGGCAGGCACATCCACTCGACGGCCCCGCTCGGCGCCACCAGCGCGACCGTCTCACAGTCAGACAGGAACGCGTATTCGGCGATCGGAGGGAACGAGCTCGTGCCCAGCCGGGGCGCCGGCTCGCGCTCTCGCGCGGGGGCGCCGGGGGCGGGCATCGGCGAGCGATGGCCGTCCGACTCTGCCGATTTACTGGAGTCCTGTTCGCGCAACGCGCGCAGTATCGCGACTACGGCGCCAAAAGGCCAACTTGCGGTGAAGCTTGCGGTTGGCCCTCAGGCCCCGAGGCCGCCGAAGACCGAGAACGGGTTGGGCGGCAGGGCGTCGTAGACGGCCCGCTGGTTGCGCTCGACGCTGACCTGGGTGGCGGTGCCGAGCTCACCGGTCACGCGCTCGGCCAGCGCCCGTCCGCTGGCTTCGTCCTCGGCTCCGATCAGGACGTAGTTGAAACGGTGGACGTTGGTGATGCCCTCGTCCTGCAGTCGCTTGGAGAGGGAGCCGGCTTCGCCGCGGCTCGCGCATTGGACGCGAACCTCGTATTCCGGGTAGCCCTGCTCCGCCGACTCCTCGCGCTCCTCCTCGATTCGCTCCTCGTCCTCGCCGGCGGCCTCGGTGGGGGTTGTCGGCAGCGGATCGTCGGGATCCTCCCATTCCTCGGCGACGGGATGCCAATGGGCAAGCTCCAGATCAAGACTCCAGTCGTTCTTCCGTGCCAGCTCGGAGATCAGATCCGCGGCCCGCTGGGCCTGGTCCCGGCTGCCCGCGTAGCAGAACACCTCGTTGCCATCGATCGAGACGACGATCCGGTCCTCGAAGGAGGCCTCGAGGCCGTGCTCGAGGTTCCGAGCCTCGAGACGCTCGGTCAGGCCGTGCGTGAACCCGTGCTCGTGGAGTTGGACCTTGACGCGCCAGTCTTCGTTCATCGCTGGCAGGCTAGACGATACGGCCGGACGCTCAGGCCGTGATGACGACGCCGAACTGCTCGCGCAGCCCGGCGGCTCCGGCGTCAGTGATCCGCACGGCGCGGCCGCGGCGGACGCGATCCACCCATCCGAGGTCGAACATCCGCTGCGCGAGCGCCGCTCCGAGGCCGCCCGCCAGGTGGTGGCGCTGCTCGCTCCAGTCCACGCAAGAGCGGATCACCGGCCGCGGGCGCGCCGCGAGGATCTCGAAGTCGATCCCGAAGGCGCCGAGCTCGGCCACGCCCCGCTCGGTCACCCGGTAGTCGAGATCCGAGCCGGGGGCAGACAGGCGGTCGCGGCGAGCGGCCGTCGGATAAAAGCGCCCGTCACCCCCGGCCAGCAGGCCGCGATCGAGCAGCGACTGCATCAGCCCGGTGCCGAGCATGCCGGCCAGGTGGTCGTAGCAGGTGCGGGCGCGGCGGACGGCGTGGGCGGCGGTCCCCTGGCGCAGCGAACGCACCTCGGCCGGCGGAGCCAGACGCGCCAGCGCCTCGATCAGCTCACCGACGTCGGCCCCGGCCAGCGCGAAGTACCGGTGACGGCCGTGGCGCTGGGCGGTTAGCAGGCCGCCGTCGACGAGCTTTTGCAGGTGCGAGCTGGCGGTCGAGGCAGCGATCCCGGCCTCGTCGGCGAGCACGCTGGCGGCGAGCGCCCGGCCGTCTCCGAGGGACAGGAGGATGCGGGCGCGGGCGGCGTCGGCAACGAGCGCTCCGATCTTCGCGATGTCGGCGTCGCCGTGCATATAGTGAGGGTATCGCGACCACACTTCGTCGCACATCGAAATGTCAATCGGCAGACGCGCCATCAGGGTGCGTCATCATGAGGTGAGATGGGCTCAGGCAACCGAGGATTTGCAGCGTCACACGGCGTCGGCGGCAGCGGCGCGATGCGCGCCCTGCGTGGGGCGGGCGGGCCGAATAAGCCACCTCCGCTGATGGACCCGACCCGAAAGCGCGACACGCATCGGATCCTCGCGCTCTTCAAGCCCTACCGGGCCCGGCTCACCGCGGTCCTGGTGCTGATCGTGTTCTCGGCGGGGATCAGCATGCTCAGTCCGTTCCTGCTGCGCGCCGCGCTGGATACGGGCCTCTTCAAGCACGACGCCAAGGTGCTGACGCTGACCGTGCTGGGCATGATCGCGGTGGCGATCGTCTCCAACGCCACGAGCGTGTGGCAGACCTACATCTCAAACGTCGTCGGCCAGCGCGTGATGCACGACCTCCGGGCCGCCGTCTACCACCACCTGCAGAAGATGTCGCTGGCGTTCTTCACGCGGACCCGCACTGGCGAGGTCCAGTCACGGATCGCCAACGACATCGGCGGCCTGGACAGTGTCGTCACGACCACGGCGACGACGATCGCCTCCAACGTTACGACGGTGGTGGCCGCGCTTGTCGCCATGTGCATCCTGGACTGGCGACTCGCCCTGCTCTCGCTCGTTTTCGTGCCGCCCTCGGTGTGGATGACCCGCCGAATCGGCAGGATGCGCCGCAAGATCACCACCGAGCAGCAGAAGCGCCTCGCCGATCTATCTGCTCTCGTCGCCGAGTCGCTCTCGGTCTCCGGAATCATGCTTGGCAAGACGATGGGGCGCGGTGACGACCTGGCCGACCGCTTCACCCGTGAGTCGCAGGGAATCGCCGATCTCGAGGTCCGCAGCCGCATGACCGGCCGCTGGATGATGGGCACGATCCAGTTCATCTTCGCCGCCCAGCCGGCCGTCATCTACTGGCTGGCGGGCCAGGCCTTCATCGCCAGCACGATCTCGATCGGCACCGTCGTGGCCTTCACGACGCTCCAAACCCGGCTGCTGTTCCCGATCAACTCTCTGCTCGGTGTCCAGGCCGACATGGGCGCTTCGCTGGCGCTGTTCGATCGCATCTTCGAGTACCTGGATCTCCCGGTGGACATCGTGGAGGCCGACGATCCGGTCAACCTGCGCCCCGCCGAGGTCCTGGGCGAAGTAAGGCTCGAGGACGTCTCCTTCCGCTATGGCGCGGCCGACGGCGGCGAGGGTTCGGACTGGACTCTGCGCCACGTCGACCTCGTGGTTCCCGCCGGCACCCGCACGGCGATCGTCGGCGAGACCGGGTCGGGCAAGACGACGCTCGGCTATCTCGTGGCTCGGCTCTATGAGCCCCAGGAGGGGCGCGTCACCGTCGACGGCGTCGACGTGCGCAACGTTTCACTGGATTCGCTGGCCCAGACGGTGGGCGTCGTTTCCCAGGAGACCTACCTGTTTCACGCCAGCGTGCGCGAGAACCTGCGCTTCGCGCGCCCGGACGCCAGCGACGAGGAGGTCGAGGACGCCGCCCGGACCGCGCACATCCACGACCTCGTAGCCTCGTTGCCCCAGGGCTATGAGACGATCGTCGGCGAGCGCGGGTACCGGTTCTCAGGTGGCGAAAAGCAGCGGATGGCGATCGCGCGCACGGTGCTGCGAAACCCGCCTGTGCTCGTCCTCGACGAGGCCACGAGCTCGCTCGATACCCAGACCGAGTACGCCGTCCAGGCCGAGCTCGAGCGACTCGCCGAGGGGCGGACGACGATCACCATCGCCCACCGGCTGTCGACGGTGCGCGAGGCCGACCAGATCGTCGTCCTCGACGCCGGCCAGATCGTCGAGCGCGGCACCCACGAAGAGCTGCTCGAGCGCGGAGGGGC
>JBAPXO010000431.1:0-3333 GCA_049284255.1 Solirubrobacteraceae bacterium
AGCTGTTAGAGCCCGGGCCCGCGCCGAAGTTCGTCCCGGTCAGAGTCACGGCGCTTCCGGCGGTCGTGCTCGACGGCTGCACCGAGGTGATCGCGGGCGTGGGCGCAACCGCCCCGGCGATCGTCAACGCCTGTGCCGGTGAGGTTTGGCCGGCCACGGTCACGGTCACGCTCGCACTCCCCGGCTGCAGCGGATAGGGACCGCTGTTGGGGGGCAGCTCGAAGGTGATCGAGTTGTCACTCCAGTTGGTGATCGTCACCTTGGCGCCGTCGTAGGGCGCGCCCCAGCTCGTCCCGCCCTGGGCAAGCGTGAGATAGCTCGATCCCTGGGTCGTCCCGAAGTTCTGCCCGGTGAGGGTGACGCTGTCACCGGGCGCTGGAGTCGGCGGCGCCGACGAGTCGATCACCGGCGGGGGCAGCGGCGCCGGTGCCGGACCCGGACCCTGGCTGGCCGTCACCTGTTGGGGGCGGCCGGCGCTGGTGTAGTTGGCCTGGGCCTGGAGCGTGGCGGTCTGAGGCGTCGAGCCCGAGGGCGCCGTCACCGTCCAGGACTGGGTCGCCGATCCGCCTTGACTGAGATTGCCTCCCGGCACGGGTGAGGCCGGCTTGATCGTCCACCCCACGGGGCCGGTGAGGTTCACGGAGATGCCGGTGGCCGCACCCGGGCCGTTGTCGTGCTCGGTCGTCTTGACCGTTGCCGAGGCTCCGGGGTTCAGGCTGAGCGGCGCCGACGGATCGATGCTGAGATCGAGCGCGGCGGGCTCGCCCACGGTGACCGGAGCGCCGCCGAGCTCAGTCACGACGGCACTCTGTGAGAGACCGAGGTGCTCGACGGGGACGGTCAGGGTGAGCGTGTCCGGGTCATAGCTCCAGCTCGCCTTGGGCAACCGGCGGCCGTTGACCAGCACGGCGTCGGGCTTGCTCACGCGCTCGATCTGCACCGAGAAGCTGCGCGAGCTCGCCTGCCCGGGATACCGCCCGCGGCTGGGCCCGATGTGGACGCTCGTGCTGGCGCCGTGGCCGTGGCGGTGTGAGAACGCCATGCCCGTCCAGGTGGTGATCGAGGTCCGGCTGTCCTGGCCGTGCTCATAGCCGTTGCCGGTGCCGGCATCCTGATACAGCGAGAAGTGACCCGCCGCGCCCGGATACACGCGCAGCGTCGTGGGCGCGCTGGGGTCGGCTCCCACGTGGCTCATCGCGGCCTGCTCAGGAACGATTCCGCCGGCCCTGACAAACACCGGCATCCGGTCAAGCGGCACGTTCACCGTCTGCTGGGACGGCCCGGTGAAGGTCGCGCCCGTGAACCAGTCGGTCCAGCGGCCGGGCGGGAACCACATCGAGACCTTGCTCGTGGTCCCGGGCGTGGTCACGGGCGCCACGAGAACCTTGGGACCGAACAGGTACTCACTCGGGTTGGAGTAGGCGGCCGCAGCGCCCGGGTAGTCGAAGTACAGAGGCCGGGTGATCGGATCGCCGGTGCTCACGGAGTTGGCGGCGAGCGTGTAGGTGTACGGGACCAGCGCCTCGCGCAGGCGCAGAAAGTCGGCGGCGATCGAGTCGGCCGGCTGTGGGTACTGCCACGGCAGGCGATTGCCGTTTGAGGAGTGCAGCCTGAGGATCGGCTGGAAGGTGCCGAGCTGCACCCAGCGCGTGTACAGATCCGGGTCGTCGGACGGGGTCCCCGGAGGCGGGCCGAGGAAGCTGCCGATGTCGTCCGAGACGTAGGGCTCGTCAATGCTCGCCTCGTCAGCGGCGAGCTGGGCCTGCAGGTTCAGCGTGTTCCAGGTTCCCCAGGTATCTCCGGTGAAGGCGAGCGTCGAGGTGTGCCCCGACCACGGGCCGGCCGGGTAGACCTCATCGGGGTTCTGGTAGGAGCTCCCGATTCGTGAGAGCACGAAGCCGCGCTCGCCCTTGTTGGCGAGCTCCTGGGCGTAGAGGTGGTTGATCCAGTTGTCGGGCGTCACGCCCGCCATCGAGGCCGTCGAGGCGTCACAGCACCAGTCCAGCCACCAGAAGGACACGCCCTCGTTCTCGTAGGGCTGGTGGAGGGCGAAGTAGGACTGGGCCTGAGGGATGCTGCTCCAGTCCCACACCTTGCAGGCGGAGGGAGTGCTGTAGCACGTGCTGTCGGCCAGCGAGGTACCGGCGAGCGCCTGAGTGGCGGCAAGCTGGGGATCGTTGTCGGCGATGCTGGCGTGGATGTTCAGGGTGACGTGGATCCCCTGCGCCTTGGCCCAGTTCAGGAAGGCTTGGGGGTCGGGGAAGAGCGCCGGGTTCCACTCCCAGCCGTCCCACTGGTTGGGCGACTTCCAGTCGGTGTCGACCGAGAGCGTGTCCAGCGGAACGCCGTTGGCGCGGAACGCCGGGATCAGCGTGTTCTCATAATCGGAGGTCGTGTAGGGCTTGTAGTCGGAGTACCACACCCCGAAGGTCGACTCGGGCAGCAGCGGCGAGGCGCCGGTGAGGCGCTGCAGGTCACTGGTGGCGCGCTTGTAGCGGTGGCCGTAAACGAACAGATAGCCGTCCTGCACGTCCCCGTTGCCGGACCGCGGTGCCACCCACCCGTTCGAGGTCCAGACCGCGCTCTGGCTGTCGTCGAGCAGGCGGTAGCCCTGGCGGTCGAGGATCCCGGGATGGATCTCGGGCAGCATCGCCGAGCACTGAGCCGCCGTGGGGGTACCCGCGGGGCAGTTGTAGCCGGGGTTGCTGTAGGTCGCGGTGTCGAACCCGCGGGTGTAGCCGCCCAGGTAGTCGATCCCGGGCTCGGAGGGCGCCGATGCTCCAACCGGCGCCACCGACAGGGTGTCCACGTTGACGGTGCAGCTGTCGCTCGCCGCACACGCCACGCCGACGGTGTTTGTGCCGGCCTTCAGAGGCACATCGGCGGTGACCGTCGACCAGTCGTCCCAGCTGCTGGTCGCGGGCAGGGTGAGGGTCTTGACGTCTGAGCCGTTGACCGTCAGATCGATGGTCCGCGGCGCCGGGCCGCCCAGGGCGCCGATGTAGTTGGAGTAGCGCAGCTGGACTGTGGCCTGACCCGCGGGCGCGCCGAGCACGGTCCAGTCGGCGGCCGCGTTGTTGGCCTGTCCGAGCCCGCCGATGAACCCGGCGATGCTGTGGTAGCCGGCGTGGTCGGTCTGGATGTTGGCGCCGTTGCTCAGAGCCGCCGCTCCCGCGTCGCACACTTGGCCAAACGGGCACTCGTTCTCCCACTGCGGGGCGGCAGCTGTGCCCAGTTGCTTGACGCGAACCGAGAGGTTGGAAGGTCCGAAGGGACCGGAACCGAGCTTGTAGCGCAGCGTCGCCTGCGTGGTCGAGATCGTCAGCCAGCCGT
>JBAPXO010000432.1:0-7248 GCA_049284255.1 Solirubrobacteraceae bacterium
GTGGCAACGCTAGCCCGAGGGTTCTGGGTTCTCCCCCTCGGCCCTAGCCGACTGCCGGACCAAACGCGGTACTAGCCGCCATCAGACGCACCACTGTCGCGGGCCAACCCGTAGCGCGCCCAGTGACGCTCGGGAATATCGGCCGGGTCCTTGTACCAGTACCAGGTGCACGGATCACTATCAAAGTCATCCGGCGGATCACTCGGGTACATCGGATAGCCGATCCACCGAATCGGCAGCGACTCGTTCATGAACGAGCAATGCGTGCAGTACAGCGGAAACCCCTCTCGCCCATAGCTCCAGTCATGAGCGCCTTGGGTGACGCCGAGCGCGCCCGGGCCCTCGTAGCGCCCCATCCGAACCAGCCGTTGACCGGATCCGCACGGGTTCATCTCGAATGTGAACTTCTCATCGTCTTCGGTGATCCTAAACGCGCCCGGATGAGGACCGGTGCCACTGCAGGAGTGCGCGCGCCAGGTCGCCGCAAGCGCGTGCACGATCTCCCGCCGATCGCGACTCGCGATGGTTTCAACATCGCGCTTCCACCCTCGTCCCTGACCGTCGGTCCATGCGTCAGACACACCATCGTCGCCAAGCCGCTCCTGCACAAAGGAGATCAGCCCAGCGATCCCTTCGACCATCAGGTCGTGCAGATAGCGCCACTCGTGCTTCATCTGCTCACACAGTTCACGCGCCTGCGAGATGTCGCCGCGATCTAGTGCCTCTATCGCACGATCCATCGTCGGCCGCGACATCTGATCCAGCTCATCCATCGAAAACCATCGCTCGCCCATCGCTCCTCCTATTCTCATGCCGGCGCCTGCCCGGGATCCTATGGCTTGCCCAACTGGGCTCTGGGAGGCTGGCGACGCTGGCCACCCCGCTAACGCTCGACCCTGATCACGTGATCCGGGTTGGGCTGCTGATCGCGCGGGGCCTGGCTGTAGTCGCCAAACGCCCTATCGCGCTCGGCGATCACGGCGGCCACTCCGTCTTGTTCGGCCATCGCGATAAACCGCTTTGCGTCTGGCGTGTTGCGCATCAGCCCGTCAAGGATGAGCCCGAGGGTCTGCGTGGACGCGAGACCCATGTTCTCGTACGCCTGGTTCACCACCAGCTTCATGGCGGAGAGCTGGGAGAGCGGGATCGACGCCAGTTGCGCGGCCTGCTCGCTCACTTCAGCCTCCAAGCGCTCGAACCGCACCGCCCGATTGATCAAGCCCACGTCGACGGCCTCGATGCCCGAGAGGGGTTTGCCGGTAAGTGCGTGCTCCTTCGCGCGCGTAAGGCCTAACCGGTAGAGCCACATACCCGACAGATACGCCCCCCACATCCGTGAGTACGGGGTTCCGATCCGCGCATCCTCGCTGGCGATGATGAGGTCAGCGCACAGAGCCATGTCGCTACCACCTCCCACGCACCATCCGTGGACCTGGGCGATCACTGGCTTAGGCGAGCGCCACAGGCTCATGAACCTCGGCGTCGCGCCGAAGCCGGCCGATGTTGCCCACATGAAGTCCTTGCCGGGGTCCCACTTCCCGTCGGTCGTGATCGCATCGTCCCAATGGTGAAACCCGCCGGCAAAGTCATACCCGGCGCAGAACGAGCGTCCAGCACCGCGCAGCACGATCACCTTGACCGACTCCTCGGCGACCGCCCTGTTTACCGCCGACTCGACCTCCTCGGGCATTGGCGGCACGATCGTATTAAGGCGCTCGGGTCGGTTCAGGGTGATCGTGGCGACCGCTTCCTTGGTCTCATACAGCACTGTCTCGTAAGACATCAGCGCCTCCTCGGCGGTTGACGAACGTGTGGAGGTCGGGACTTTCGGCTGGGATTGGATTCGGCGCGGTGCGCAGGCCACCTGTGACGCACCTCACCGCTCCCCCCGCTCTCGCCGATAGGGTTCGCATCCAGATGCCTCGAGTCTTGGTGACCGGAGCAGGACGCGGGATCGGGCTGGCGACGGTGCAGCGGCTGGCTGCGGCCGGCTGGGACGTGATTGCCGGCGTGCGCCAGGCCCAGGACGGCGAGCGGGTCGCCGCCCTTGCGCCAGCGCGGATCACGCCCGCGACGCTAGACGTCACCGACGCCGAACAGGTCGCGGCGCTTGACGACGTCGTTGCCGGTCACCTCGATGCGGTCGTCAACAACGCCGGCATCGCGGTTGCCGGGCCGCTAGAGGGGCTGGCGCTCGCCGATCTGAGCCGCCAGCTCGAGGTCAACGTGACGGGACAGCTTGCGGTGACGCAGGCCGTGCTCCCGGCGCTCCGTGCCTCGCGCGGACGGATCGTGTTCGTCTCGTCGCTCAGTGGCCGGGTCGCGAACCCGATGATGGGCGCCTACACCGCGTCCAAGTATGCGCTTGAAGGGCTGGCCGATGCTCTGCGGATGGAACTTTCGCCCTGGGGCGTGAAGGTGGTGCTGGTGGAGCCCGCGCAGACCGATACCGACCTGTGGCGCAATGCGGACGAGACAGTGGATCAGACGGTGGCAGCGCTCTCCGACGAGCACCGGCAGCTGTACGACAAGCACATCAAAGGAATGCGCAAGGGCGTGCGGCTGTCGCAGAAGATGGCGGCGCCCGTCGAGGGAGCCGCCGCCGTGATTGAGAAGGCGCTGACCGCCGGGCGACCGCGGGCGCGCTATGTCGTTGGGACGCCGGCGCGGGTTCAGGCGAGCTTGCTGCCGCTGACGCCGACGCCGGTCCTGGACTTCGTGATGAAGTCCGCTTCCGGGGTGCCGCGGAGGCCCTGATCAGCGGGTTGCAGGATCGTCCAGAGGCGAGATCTGCCTACAAGCACCCCCGGCGCGTCTGGCCCGCGGAGGAGTGCCAAAAGGGCCGACCGGCAAGGGTCCTCGAGGTCCCTGGCTAACAGTTGCATCCCTGACGGGTAGGAGCTGATCGAGGAGGGCAGGGATGATGAAGCGATGTCTGCGGCACATCTTCCTGGGGTCCTGCACACCCTCGAACCAACATTGAACAACTACGGATACCTCGCGGTGGCCGGGTTCGTGATGCTCGAGGACTTCGGGGTGCCCGTTCCGGGCGAGACGATCCTGATCTTGGGCGCCGTCTACGCCGGTACCGGGCGCCTGAACATCGTCTTGGTGGGCTTGATCGGGTTTCTTGCGGCGATGATCGGGGACAACATCGGGTTCGCGATCGGACATTTCGGCGGCCGGCCGCTAGTGGAGCGCTACGGCCGCTACATCCTGCTCACCCCTGAGCGCCTGGATAAGACCACCAGCTTCTTCGAGCGTCACGGCGGCAAGATCGTCGTCGTCGCTCGGTTTATCGAAGGGTTGCGTCAAGCCAACGGGATCATCGCCGGCATCTCGGGAATGCACTGGGCGAAGTTCCTTGTCTTCAACGCGCTCGGAGCCGCTCTGTGGGTCGTCGTTTGGACCAGCGTGGGCTATCTCTCCGGCAGTCACATCACCACGATCTACAACGACGCGACCCGCTATGACACCTACGTGGCCATCGCTATCGCCGTCTTCGTCCTCGCGTACATCATTCGACGGCTAACCAAGCGCAGAGATCAACGAAATACCGGCTCCGCTTGACAGGACCGCGGCGAGCCGGGCTGGCGGCGTCTGGTCAGACCGCGGTTACGGGGGGCTACGTTGCGACGCTGAGGAGGCGCCGTAGCGCGCCGAGGTTTCCTTCGGTGTGTACGGCGCCGGAGGCGATGCCGAGGTCGAGGCCGCTGGGGTCGAGGAGCAGCGCGTTGAGCGTCTCTGGGTCGGTGCGCAGGCTGGCCGCCGGCGCGACGGTGTCCTCGGCCTCGATCTCGAGCCGGCCATTCTGGCTTGAGACGGTCCATACCCGGTCGTCGAGTTGCACCCGGTAGGTCTCGGTGGGCGGCGTGTGGTGAGCGCGAGCGCTATTGCGTAGGAACAGGAGAACCGAGGTTGCCGTGAGTGAGCTGCTCTCGGGGCGTGGCTCGGCACTGCCCCAGTCGCCGAGGGCGTCTAGGAAAGGTTCGAGCGTGCGCCCACGGTCGGTGAGCTCGTATACCGAACAGGCGGCCGGCGGGGGCAAGCTCCGGCGGTGCACCACGCCGTGAGCCTCGAGCTCGCGCAGGCGGTCGGTGAGCATGTTCGTGCTCGCGCCGGGCAGCGCTCGGCGGAGGTCAGAGAAGCGCTGAGCTCCGAACAGCAGCTCGCGTACGACCAACAGCGCCCAGCGCTCGCCGATCAGATCAAGCGCACGGGCGATCGGACAGGCGTCGCCGTAACTACGAGTGGTGGGCATCGTCCGGGCTCACGATGCAATCTTACAACTTGTAGATTGTTTTTTGCAAGTGATCGCGCTAGAACCGGTCCGACCACCTCGAGAAAGGATCAGCATGGGAAACCCCGTCGTGCACTTCGAGATCATCGGAAATGACCCGCCCAGCCTGCGCAGCTTCTTCAGCGACCTGTTCGGGTGGGAGTGCGATACGAGCGCAACGGTCGCCGAAGCCGTTTCCGACCCGACCAACTACGGTTTCATCGATCTGATCACCGCAAGCGATGGCAGCGGGATCCGTGGCGGTATCGGCGGCGGTGAGGGCTATGACCGGCACGTTGTGCTGTACGTCGGTGTGCCTGACGTAGAGGCCGCCCTGCAGAACGTAGAGGGTCTTGGGGGGCAGCGTCAGATGGGCCCGGTGACAGCTCCGAACGGTCTCGTGATCGGCCACTTCACGGATCCCGAGGGCAATCTGATCGGGCTCGCCAGCGCCATCTAACTCGACGACCTGGTGCCTCGCTCGACCCAGCCTGTGGCGCGCGGCAGGTCCTCGATCAACGTCTCCGTGAAGCTCTCACCTCGGCATCTTTGTGGGATCGCTGAGCGGAGACGTTGGCTCTGTGGAGGACGTGGACTCTGGACCTCGTCTCCTCGCGCGCTCGTGCTCGCGCTCGCGCTCGCGCCTAACCGTGCTGCGCAAGAACAGTCCGCAGACAGCCAAGCCGGCGCCGATGATCACCCAGGAGGCGATATGGGCGACAACCCCGAAGGTCGCGGTGGAAACCGTGAGAGCAAGCGTGACCTGCGCGACAGCATCGGCGGTCATGGTTACGCCGATGATCGCTGTCAGCACAGTGAGCGCGTGGTGCGCGTCCGTGGCCTCAAGCTGGGGTCGGCCCCGGGCGGTCGCTTGGGATCGCTCCCTGGGGACCTTGCTTTTTGCGATCTCCAGCAACGGCCGCCCCGCGGCCAGCGAGATCAGGCACGCGAGGCCCACCGCGCCGGGGAACAGCGCACGATGTAGCTCCAGCGGCAGCGGGCTGCCCCCCAAGGCGATCGTCAACAGGAGCGCGACCCCGAATCCCACGACCGCGGTCGCCCCCACTGGCTCGATCCGTCGTCGCCACACCGCGTAGCCGATCACCCAGAGCAGCGGGATTCCCTCGGTGATCGCCAGAGCCTTGGTCGCGTTCCCCAACAGCTCGAGGAGCACCACGAAGATCAGCGGTATCAGTAGGCCGGCGAACAGCGGGATTGCGCGACGACGGGCTGGCGAGGGCTGGCGTACCATCGTGTGGCCTCGCTCTACGAGGGTGCTCGGAACCCCGGGGCTCGCGTGGCGAGGTCGAACAGGGTGGCCAGCTCGCGAGCGTGATGGGCGACATCGAGTGAGGGATCCTGCGCGAGCGCTCGAGGCACCGCGTCGATCGTCGCGCGGATCGCACCGGCCATCACCTGAGGGTCGAAATCGGCGCGGAACTCACCCGTCTTCTGGCTGTCGGCCAGCAGCTGCGCGAGCCAGGCGGTGACCGCGTCCAGCGTCGCTCGGTCAAAGCTTGAGGTGCCATCGGCGCGGCGGGCGTTGCGCGCGATCTCCGCGATCGCGATCACATGGCTGCGGTACTCCCCCATGAATCCCAGGTTCGACTCGATATACGCCCGAAGGCTTTCTCGACCCGTCGAGTGACCGCCGATCCGCGGCCGCATGTAAGCCTCAGCCCGCGACAGCACCTCGCTGATGACCTCGGCCAGGAGCTCGTCCTTGCCGGCAAAGTGGTAGCCGATCACACCCTTGCTGATTCCGGCGCGGCGCGCGATCCGAGCGAGTGACGCCTGGGCATACCCGACCTCCGCGATGGTGTCGATCGCGCAGCCCACGATCTGCGCCCGACGGGCCTCCTCGATGAACGACCGCCGCATTTGCCCGGCCTGACCAGATTCGGGCCGTGGGCGGTCGCTCGCCGCTTGGATGGGATTGACCGGTGAAACCATCTTTTGTCCACATTATCAAAAATCTGTCCGCTCGGTCAGTCGGGGCGCCGTCGAGATCTCGGTCGTCGAACCAAGGGCGCGGCCGGCGGCAAGTCCTCCCGTCGCGACGGTAGCCTGATCCGTTGGTGGGCACCCCCTGGGACGCGCGCACGTACGACCAGTCGAGCCAGCCGCAGCAGACGTGGGCTTCGGATGTGCTCGCGCGGCTCGACGGCGTAGCGGGCGACGCCACGATTCTGGACGTCGGATGGGGGACGGGCCGCGTCACTGAGTTGCTGTTGGCGCTGGTCCCACACGGCCGGGTGCTCGCGGGTACGGCTCAACATCTCGGTCGTCCAGGGATACACGTGAGTCGGTAACACCGGGCGGAACTTGTGCAATGAACCCCTCGATGACCTCCTCAATCTCCCTCCCCGCGCAAGCGGTGTCCAGCGATGCTTCGCTGCTCGCCGCCGCGCGCCACGATCCCGACGCGTTCCGGGAGCTGTATGAACGCTACGCCGTGGCGGTGCATGAGTACTTCGTGCGACGCACCCACAACCGGGCGACGTCACTCGATCTCACGGCCGAGACGTTCGCCCAAGCGTGGCTCGTCCGCGCCCGGTTCCGCGATGAGGCCAACGGCTCGGCTGCGCCGTGGGTCTATGGCATCGCGCGCAACGTGTTGTTGATGTCGATCCGCCGTGGCGCGATAGAGCGACGCGCCACCGAGCGGCTCGGTCTGCAGGAGCACCTTGACCGCCCAGAGCCCGTCGAGGATCCGGTGCCTGAGGGCACATGGGCCGACGGAGTCGACGAGCTGCTCGACACCCTGCCCGCGCACCAGCGCGACGCCGTGCGCCTCCGCGTGCTGGAGGACCTGGAGTACTCAGACGTCGCTCGTGCGCTCGGCACCACCCCCGCGGCCGCGCGCGTTCGCGTCCACCGCGGGCTGAGAGCCCTCAAACGCCACCTTAACCTATCCAAGGAGAACCACTCATGACCCGTCTCGATCCCGATCTGGAGCGCCTGGGCGA
>JBAPXO010000433.1:0-1774 GCA_049284255.1 Solirubrobacteraceae bacterium
CCGTCCACCCGGTCGCCACGATCGTCACGTCGGAGCCGGTGCGGCGCACGGCGGCCTCGCCGAACGGCACCAGGTACTCGCCTTCGGGCACGTCGCCGTGCTCGAGCACCAGCAGGTAGTGGATGAAGTAGCAGACCGGATTGTCGTCGCGGATCGCGGTCGCGAACAGACCCTTGGCGTCGGCCGGCGTCGAGGGCAGCGCAACCTTCAGCCCCGGGATGCCGCAGAACATGTTGTAGATCGAGCCGGTGTGCTGACCGGCCCACCCGGCGGTGAACCCGTAGCCGGCCTTGAACACGACCGGCACCTTGACCCGGCCGCCGCTCATGTAGCGAAACCGTGGGGCCTCGTTGACCACCTGGTCCATCGCGACGAGCATGAACTCGGCCATGTAGAGCTCGACGACGGGACGCAACCCGGCGATGGCCGCGCCGACCGCCATGCCGATCTCGGCGGTCTCGGAGATCGGCGTCACCCGGACGCGGTCGCCGCCGAACGCCTTGAGGAACTCGTCGTTCTCGGTCGTCGCCAGGTTCTGCCCGTAGTAGAGGACGCTGTCGTCGCGCGCCATCTCGAGATGGATCGCCTCGTTGATCGCGGCGATATAGGGGAGCTCGCGTGCCATGTCGTGTCGGCCTCCTAGGCGTAGACGTATTTGAGGGCCGCTTCGGGCTCCGGAAACGGGCTGTCGAGCCCGAACTGCACCGCCGCCTGCATCTCGGCGCGCACCTCGTCGGCGATCTCGTCGGCCCGCGCGGCGTCGAGGATTTCGTCGGCCACCAGGCGCGCCCGAAAACGGGGAACGGGGTCGCCCCGTAGGGCAGCCTCGTATTCCTCCTTGTTTCCGAAGACCTCGATGGCCTCGTGCTCGGGGTAGTGCAGGGGCACGCCGGGCGGGGCGATGATGTTGCCGTGCGCGCTGAGCCGGTAGACCTTGGACTCCACAAGCGTGGGACCCTGGCCATCCCGGGCGCGGGCCACGGCTGACCCCACGGCTTCGTAGACAGCGACCGGATCGCCGCCGTCGACGGTGACGCCCGGCATCGAGAACGCCTTGGCCTTGACCGCCAGAGGTTCGCCGGCGGCGGCGTTGGCATCTTCCTGCTCCACGCGCGTGACCACGTTGTAGGAGTTGTTCTCCATCACGTAGACGATCGGCAGCTCCCACAGCGAAGCGACGTTCAGCGATTCTGCGAAGGCCCCCTGCTTGGAGGCGCCGTCGCCGAAGAAGCACAGGACGACCTGACCCTGCTTTCGGATCTGCGCGGCATAGGCCACGCCGGTGGCCTGGGGGATGCCCTGACCGACGATTCCCGAGGTGCCCATGAACCCCCGCTCGGGGTCGACGAGATGCATCGAGCCGCCGTAGCCACCGCACAGCCCGTCGGCGCGGCCGTACACCTCGGCCATCATCGCGCCGGGGTCGGTGCCGAGCGCGAGCGGATAACCATGGCAGCGATAGGTGCACATGAGCTGGTCGCCGTCGCGCAGCGTGGCCAGTGAGCCAACGATCGACGCCTCGGCGCCATCGGCGAGGTGGGTGTGTCCGCGGATCACACCGGGGTGCTCCTCGAAGGTCCGCTTGACGCGTTCCTCGAATTCCCGGATCCGCAGCATCTGGGTGTAGACCCAGACCAGGCGGTCGGCATCGAGCTCGGTCAGGTTCTCGCTTGTCTCCACAAGGACTCTCCTCTCACACGGCCCCGCGCTCGAATTGCGCGGCGGTCGTCTCGTATGCGCGGTCGAACTCCTCCTCGATTGGCAGGCTTCGCAG
>JBAPXO010000434.1:0-2299 GCA_049284255.1 Solirubrobacteraceae bacterium
GTCGCCGCATACGACAGCTTTCTGCCTGCTCAGGAGGTCATTTAAACCCCAGCCCCGGACGGATCCCCGCGGAGAAACGGTGGATCGAGGCTAAGAGCGGCAGCCTCGCCCCCGGCGCAGACGGTCAGTTGGTGGCTGGATCTACCAGGACTGATGATTCAGCGCGGCTACGAGCTCAGCAACGAGTTTGACCGGGAGGACCCCACCTCTGTCGGTGCCATCCGGCATCAGTCGCGGTCGATCGGCGGATCGATCGCCCCCACCAGTCCCTGCCAGAAGCGCTCGCGAACATCGCACCGCGTTCTACAAGCACATGGCGTGGCCCGGCCAACGCCGATTGTGCTGACGATCATGACTGACGACGTCGGGGAAGCCCTGCAACGTCCAGCAATCCGGGAGCTTATCTAGACGGCTATAACCAGGCCAACAAGCAGACCCGTGGCCATCGTGGCAGCGCCAAGCAGGAGATTGCGACGCACCAGCCTCAGCACCGGCAGCCCGGTTAGCCACGACGCAAACCAGCCCGTCAGCACTAACGCAAAGAGCACCGCCACGAACGTGAGCGCGATGCGGTCACCGACAGGCAGCCATTTCATCGCGACCAGCGGAATCACGGCACCGGCGGCGAAGAACAGACCAGCGGTCGCGGCTGCATACACACTCGTCTGCACGGAGCCCATCGAACCAAGCTGTAGTTCTACGTCGGCGTGAGCAGCGACCGGGTCGCCCGCGGTGAGTTCTTGGGCGACCTGCCGCGCCAGACCGCTGCTGAGGCCTTTGGCCTCATAGATCTCAACGAGCTCCTCAAACTCGCCGTCGGGATCTGCCTCGATGTTGGCTCTTTCTGATTCGAGCAGGCTTCGGTTCATCTCCCACTCGGTTCGTTCCTCGCTATAGCGGCCACCGGCGGCAGCCAGGCCGCCGGCGAAAACCACCGCCGCGCTGGCGAACACCAGCGTTCGGGTCGACGCGCCAGCTCGGGCAAACCCCTCCGCGATGCCGGCCGCCGACACGATCCCATCGTTGACATCCAAGATCGACTCGCGAGCGTGCTCTCGCCAACCTTCCAGATTCCTGCCTTCGATAACGCGCTGCGCCCAGGACACGCCGCCATTGTCTCGGTTCAGCGGTACGGATCCAGCCCCGGGAGAAGGTTCTCAATCGACGACCGATCGATCCGCAGTCGTCCCGGATGGGCGCCGGACCTGCGCGTAGCGCGATCCTGCGCTACCCCGTCCAGGCGCGTTGCGGAGTCCGATCCTCGAGGGCTTGGCTCCCGTTGTCGCCAGTGTCGCCTTCGCTGTCGCGCCCCGCCCGTTACAGGCCGACGTGCTGTAGGTTTCGGTCGTGGCAAGCGGCGGGGCATCTTCGTCGGTCCACGAGCGGCGGCCGACTGCGAAGGAGCGGCGAGCCGTGGGTCGTGCGGCGAGGAAGCGGCTGAAAAGAAGCGAATTGGCCCAGTGGTACGGCAGAGCCGTAGGCGACGCTCGCCGTCCAGAACCCAATCCGCCAGCCGACCTGGTGGCGATCCGCTACCGCCAATGGCGACGTCCGCGTGGGACTTTTACCGCGGGGGAGCGGCCGTGATGGCGTCTGACCTCGCTTCCCGCCCGGCCACCGGTCTGACTGTGCAGCTGTGCCGCGACGGCTCAGGAGGCGCGCCCAGGTACATCGTCAGTGCTCCCCCGATAGACAGGAGGTCCTCGATTCCGTCGTTAACAATTTGGAGCGGCGTCTCGGCGTCGACGTGGATCTGGCCTCCGCGCTGCACGTCGACGCGCTCATGTCTACGGCTATCAGCCCGAGGACGAGCATGCATGCTGAGATCCCTCGGTCAGCTAGTGTGCCGTTTGGTTGATTCGTTGGCAGTATCGGGCGATGGAGTCCAGGATCCGCTCCGCGGGTTTGGTCCACACGCTAACCGGACAGGACGTCCTGGTAGCGCTGGGCGTCGACGAGCATGGCCGCCTCCTGTTCGGTCGCGTCGGCGACCTCGTCGGGCGTGGGGAACACGAGCGGCAGGTTGAAGTGCAGTCCCACGCAGCCGGCCGGTGCTTTGCGGCCGATCGCCTCGGTCACGACGCTGCCCCAGTCACCGCCCTGCGGGTCCCACCGCTCGTAGCCGAGCCGATCCATGAGCTCGATCCACGCGTCGGCGATACGGGAGATACCCCATCCCGTCTCGTCTGGCTTGTCGGAGAATCCGAAGCCGGGCATCGAGGGGATGACGTCAGCCGGTCGATGACGTGGCGGAACTCGAGGACGGATCCTGGCCACGGAGATGGCCACCCGCCCCCAG
>JBAPXO010000435.1:0-2300 GCA_049284255.1 Solirubrobacteraceae bacterium
CTGTCGAGCAGCTCTCCGACCTCATCCCCGTGCAGCTCCTTGCGCTCGATCAGGACGTCGGCGATCTGCTCGAGCCCATCGCGGTTGGAGTCCATCAGCGCGTAAGCGGTGATGTAGGCCTGGCCGAGGATCTGCGCCGCCGCCCGCTTCTTGTCGGGATTTCCGAGCACGGCGCCGACTGGGTTGTCACCGAGCAGGCCCGGGCTGCCCGCCCGATTCATGATCGTCGACCCGATCCGCTCCAAGCGCTTGAGCACGGCCTCGTGAGCCTCGTCGGGCTCGAGGCTGCCGGCGATGTGAACGGGGTCGGGGCCCATCGCCCACATCCCGACCATCGCGGCGGCGGTGGCGGTCGCGGAGTAGACGTCCCCGCTCACGCCCTGGGAATTCTCGCCGAAGATCGCGTGCTCGGCGGCCATCGCGCCCAGGATCATGACCAGCCCGCCCATCACCCGGCCGCGGAACTGCGAGAAGCGCTCGTCCTTCTCCATGCTCTGGTAATGGCCGAGCGATCCGCCGCGCTTGCGGATCGACAGTCGCGTCGAGAGCACGTCCTTCTCCAGGTAGATGTGACCGGCGGCGGCGTGGCCGGCCTCATGGATCGCGACCGCCCGCGTCTCCTCCTGGATGTACTCGATGTTCTGCGCGGTTCCGGTCTCGACCGTGGTCATCGCCTCGACGATGTCGCGCCAGGCAAATTCTCTACGGCCCTCGGTGTGGGCGATGGTCAGCGCCATCGAGCAGCATTGCTCGATCATCGATGGCGAATAGCCGTTGGTGATCCGCGCCAGCTCGTCGCGACGCCGATCGGTGTCGAGATCGGGCTCATGGGCGACCTTGCCCAGGTACAGATCGAGGATGTCGAGGCGGTCATCCTTGGTGGGGGTGCGGAACCAGATGTGGCGGCCCATCCGTCCCGGCCGGGTGAGCGCCGGGTCAAGCACGGTGATCGGCACGTTGCAGGCGCCGATGAAGTAGATCTGCTCCTGGCGCGGGCGTGGCGGCTTCAGACGCAGCCGGAGCTTGCCGATCTTGCGGGGGACGAAGAACACGGCGTCGAGCAGGGTGTTGAAGCGGTTGGTGATGACCTTGCGAAACAGCGGCGGCTCATCGATTCCGTCCATCACCACGAGCAGCTGGTTCAGCGCCATGCCGCCCATCCCACCTCCGCCCATCCCAAACCCCGGATAGAAGCGCTGCAGACGCTCGCCGGTCCGTGTCATGAAGGTCGAATAGCCGCTGGTCGTCGTCCCGGCGCGCTCGGCGAACAGTCGGTCGCGCCAGGCTCGCGACTCGACCACGAGGTCCCCGCTCGAGGTCAGCGAGCCATTGGGGCCAAAGAAGCACAGATCGTGGATCGAGGTCAGGTCGGTGCTGGATGCTCCGCTGGCTCCGAGCCCTCCCTGAAGCGCCTGACGACGCATCCCCACCGCATCGATCTCGTCGATGAAGACGATGCACTGTCCGCCCCACTTGGCCGCGAGCTTACGCGCCTTGCGGGCCAGGAACTGGACGGTGATCGCGTCCATGCCGATGAACATCCCGGCAAACCCCGACCCCGGGATGGTCACAAACGGGCAGTTGAAGTTGGTGGCGATCGCCTTGGAGATCATCGTCTTGCCGGTTCCCGGGGCTCCGAGGAACAGCAGGCCGCGCTCCCGTTTGCCGCCGGCCTGCTCGAACTCCTCGCCCGACTGCCACAGGGTGATCACACGCGTGATCTCCTCCTTGGCCTCGGCCTGCCCACGGACGTCGTCGATCTTCACGCCCCAACTGGCGTCCCCGGGCTCGTAACCGCGGATCTGGCGCACGGCGAAGAACAGGAAGGGTCCGAAAAAGATCGCGAAGTTCACGAAGAACAGCAGCGGCAGCTGCACGAAGATCAGCGCCAGCTGGGGGAGGCTGTCGGGCGGGAAGATCTGGCGCAGGCCGTCGAAGGGGTTGAAGAACGGTGCGCTCACGCCCGCGAACGCGAACAACACCTGGCAGAGCGCCAGCAGCCCCAGGATGATCAGCGCATAGATCGGCAGCCGGCGGAACTTGCCGCGCCAGTACCAGTAGCGGCGGCGGGCGACGATGTCGTCCTGCTTGAGGCTGGCGTCGGCGCCGTACAGGCTTGGCGACGGGATCAGCTTGCGAGTGACCACCTCCACCAGACCGCGGAACATCACGACTGCGATCACGGTCACCAGCAGCGCGCCGACCAGGCCGAGGTGCTCGGTATCGAAGAGGATGAAGAAGAAGGCGGGCGCCGTGAGTAGCGCGACGAATGTCGCCGCCCGCGTCAGCTTCCGCCACTC
>JBAPXO010000436.1:0-2166 GCA_049284255.1 Solirubrobacteraceae bacterium
GCGCAGCACCGAGGCACTCGAGGTGGCTGGGGAGCTGACGGCTCGGCGGGTCGCCGACGCTACCGGGGAACGCGACCGCCGCCCGCGCCCGGCTCGGTAGCCGGCCCCCGGGGCGGGGCGATGCCGAGCACGCGCATCGCCTTGAGGCCGAGCGAGAGCTTCTCACGGCCGTCGGTGGAGGAAACGTCGAGCCCGGTGAGCTCGCGCACGCGCTCAAAGCGGTAGCGGATCGTGTGGCGGTGGGTGATGAGCCGGGAGGCGGTGGCGTTGACGTTGGCGTCGCAATCCAAGAACGTGGCCAGCGTGCCCAGCAGATCGGTCTCGTACTGCTCGTCGTAGGTGACGAGCGGGCGGACCGTCTCCTTGTAGAAGCGCTTGAGCTCGGCGGGGTCGCTCATGTAGGGCAGCAGCAGCTGGTAGGTACCGGTCTCCTCGTAGCCGAGCTCTGAGTGCTCGCTGTCGCCCTCGACAACGTTGAGCGCCAGCAGCGCCTCGTTGTAGGCGCGATGGAGATCAAGCGGATCTTCGACCCGACGGCTGCGCCCGAGCGCGAAGGCAAACCCCGCCAGGCCGGACTCGAGCTCACGGAGCACGGCCGAGGACACGCGCCTGCCGGTCTCAGACCCACCGTCGGGAATCAGGAGCACGACCTCGCCGGCTTCCTCGTCCGTAGGTGAGGCGATCGAGCCCGAGGCGATCGAGCGCGCACCGCGCGTGGCGACCGCGAGCAGCCGCCGCCGCCAGTCGTCCTCGGTGGGATTGCGAGCGTGGGCGCGTACAACGGCCACGCTGGCCCCGGATGACAAATCGGTGCCAAGCTCCTTGCCGCGGGCGATCAGATCGCCGCGATCCACGATCTGGCGCGTCAGCACCGCTCGCTGGAAGCTCGTCGCCGCCTCCTCGGAGGCCCGCTCGGGGGCCCGCACGCGCTCGACCTCGGAGGCGATCAGCGTCGTCACCAGCCGCAGCACCGCCCCGTCCGGGGTTCGCTCGCGGGTGCGCATGCGCAGCTGGCCAACCGGCGATTCGGCGACCTTGAGCTCGACCGTCATGACGTCGTCGGCATCGCGCATCAGCGAGCGTTCGTCGGCGGGGGAGCGCGCGGCGACGGCCAGGACGGTCGCCGAGCGGTCGATCAGGATCAGGCTGGCGTCGAGGGCGCGAGCCGCGGCCCGGAGGATCTCCGGCAGGCCGGCGCCCGCCTCGACGGCGTCGGTGATGGCCGCAAACGCCCCGAGGTCCGGGGTCCGGGCATCGCCGCGCTGAGCGCTTTCCGCCACGTCTTTCACCGCTTGACCGGAGCCGCGAGCACGCGGCCTAGAAAACCCTGGGCCACTCGAGAATGATCAGCGCACCGAGCAACACGCCCAAGCCGATCAACGCCGCCAGGACGTAGAACGACAGGATCACGACCGCGACTCGCTCCAGCGGGCGCCGGTAGGCGGTGACCGCGGGGGCGAGCACAAGCGTGCAGAAGGCGGCGAGACCGAGCAGTCCGGCGCCGACACCTACTACGTAAGTGACCGTCTCATTGCTCATCGGTGACGCTCAATTTTGCCGAACCCGGCCGTCGATGGGGTTGGGGACCGCGGAGTCCCCGCAAATTGCGCTAATCGGTCAATCGTTCGGCGCCCCGGCGCGAGTCCCTTTGTGGATCGGTGTGGCCGCCAGCGCTCGGGGATACCGATCGCGTAGTTCGTCGGCCGCGCGGGAGGCGTCGTCGAGGCGGTCGGCACCCCAGACGACGCCGATCACCGTCGGCCCCGAGCCGCTGACCATCGCCACGTCAGCCCCCGCTCGCCCCACGAGGTCGAGAACCCCCCCGATCTCGGGCCGCAGGGAAAGCGCGGCCTCCTGAAGGTCATTGACAAACGGCGCAGACCCGGCCAGCACCCCGTCACGCAATGTCGCCAACTCCTCGGCGGAACGAACCAGCCCGAGCCGATCGGCCTCGCGATAGACCTCCGGCGTGGAAAGCGCGAAGGCCTGGGGCACGAGCACCAGCGAGTGATCGGGCACGCTGGCCGCCTCCAGGACTTCACCGGCCCCGGTGCCCAAGCTGAGACCCGGTTCGAGCTGGCTGGGGACGTCGGCCCCGAGGGAGATGGCGATCTTCCGGGCCGCGCCCTCGGGCACCGGGGCCAGCCTCGGCGCGTAGCGCAGCAT
>JBAPXO010000437.1:0-8056 GCA_049284255.1 Solirubrobacteraceae bacterium
TGTGGGGGCGCACCGGCGCATCGACCCAGTGCTCCTCGAAGAAGCGGCGCACGACCCGTCCGGCCTCGGGTGAGAAGGCGTCGTAGGTGTCGAGGACGAGCGAGCGGGCGTCTCCAAAGGAGAAGGTGACGTCCTCGGGGAGCACGGGGGCGCTGCGGTCGTAGTCGGCGATCTGGTCGACGCCCAGCAGCTTCGCCTTGAGCTTGTACCAGCGCTGGGGAATGTCGTAGCGACGGCGGACGGCCTCGATCAGCGCCATCACCGACTCATCGGAGGCCTCGTTGGACAAGTTGCGCGCGGCCAGCCAGTTGGGATAGGAGCGCAGGCGGTCGTCGACGGCCTTGTCGTGGATGAGCGTGTTGTAGATGAAGGCACGTGTCCGCAGCCCGGGCTCGAGTGCCTCGCTCACCTCCTCGGCGACCGTGCGGCGCGTGTCGCGGTCGGCATCGAGGAGCCGGCTGAGGGCGACGTCGAGCGGGACCTCCTGGTTGTCGACCCCGACGCGGAGGGCCGCCATGAGTTCGCCGAACAGGCGCGACCAGGCACTGTTGGCGCTGATCTGCTTCTCGGTGAGCACGAGCTCCTCGGGCTGGGTGAGCAGATGCGGGCGGTAGCGGCGCGCGCTGCGCAGGTAGTGCGCGCAGAAGGCCAGCGACTCATCGGCGGTCACCGCCTCGGCCTGCTCGTCTGACAGCGCGGCCCACTCGAGCTCGAAGAACAGCAGCTTGGTCTCGAGCTGGGTCCCGCGCTCCTGGACGAGCTGCAGCAGCGCGCCCCGTGCCGGGTCGGCGGTGTCGGTCGAGAAGCGCAGGGAGGCGAACGATCCCGCCTTGCCGACGAGCTCGTTGATCTCGGCGAGCTCGTGCATGGCGACGGCCAGACCGGCGGCGTCGAGCTCGGCTACGCGGTTGGCGTACTCGGAGGCAAAGGCGGTCGCGCGTTCGGTGGCCTCGTCGAGCTCGCGCTTGACCCCGTGGTGCTCGTCGCCGTCGACGAGTGGCGCCAGGTCCCAGGCGGTCTCGAGCAGCTCGGGATCTGAAAGCAGCTCGTCGGTCGTCGTCACGGCAGTGAAGATTAGCTGCGCAACCCGGGCGTGGCTCGGGTGGACCCCCGGACGCGCTGTAGGCTGACCGCCGCAATGGCCCAGCTTCCGAGCTCCCAGGCGCGAGCCGTGCGACTGCTGGCCGCGGGCGGCACGATCGCCATGTCCGGCGAGCACGCCGTGCCCGCGCTTGATGCTGCCAGCCTGATCGAGGCGATCCCCGCGCTGGAACAATTCGCGCAGCTCGAAGCCGAGAACGTCCTCAGCCTGCCCGGTCCCCAGATCTCTCTCGACCAGGCGCTCGGGCTCAGCCGGCGCGCCGCGGAGGCCGGGCGAGCCGGGGAGGGGGTGGTCATCACCACCGGGACCGACACGCTCGAGGAGCTCGCCGCGCTCTGCGCGCTCACGTATGACGGGGGCGCGCCGATCGTCCTCACCGGCGCCAACCGCCCGGCAAGCGCCACAGGCGCCGACGGGCCCGCCAACCTGCTCGACGCGGTCGCGGTCGCCGCCAATGAGCGCGCCGCCGACCTCGGGGTCGTGGTCGTTTTCGGGGGAGAGATACACGCTGGGATGAGCGTCCGGAAGGTCGACAGCACCGGTCCGGCGGCGTTCGGCTCGCCGGTCGCCGGTCCCCTCGGCCGCGTGGTCGAGGGGCGCGTCTGGCTTCACTCCCGGCCGGTGCTCGCGCCGCCCATCACCCCCAAAGGGCTCGATCACCGCGTCTCGATCCTGACCGCCACCCTCGGCGACGACGGCGAGCTGCTGCACGCGGCCGCACAGTCAGCGGACGGCCTGGTCGTGCAGGCGCTCGGCGCCGGACACCTGCCCCCGGGGATGCTGCACGAGCTTCGAGTGGCGCTGGCTCGGATGCCCGCCGTGATCACGTGCCGTCCGGAGCGGGGTTCGATGCTCCATGCCACCTACGGGTTCGAAGGCGCAGAGCGTGACCTCCGCGCCAGCGGCGCGGCCTGCGCTCCGTTCCTGTCGGCGCCCGCGGCCCGAATCGCACTGTTGTGCTGCCTGGGGGCCGGGCTCGAGGGTGAGGCGATCGTCTCCGCGCTCGCCCCCTGGGACGCGATTTAAACGCGGCCATAACATCATTGCCCAACCATGAGAGCGAGCAGAATCGTCATCGCGCTGGTGCTGTGCGCGGCCGCGCTATCGGTCACCGCATGCGGCCGCTCGTCCAAGGCCAGCCGACAGCCCACGGTCGCCGGCGTACCGCTGACGCCGGGAGCCAAGATCGTCGATCAGGTGAGCAGCTGTGACCGCGGCGCCAATCCCTACTGCTCGCTGCAGCTGGTCGTCGTCGACTCCCGTTTCAGGAACTCGACCCAGCTCCTGGACTCAGAAACCAAGCATCTTTATTCGCTGGGCTGGACCGAGACCGGCGGCGACACCGGCCAGGAGAAGGCGGTCGACTCACCCGGAAACAAGCTCCGGCTGACCTATGCAATAGCCAGCGACGACCTCAAGGCGCTCGACCTGGGCTGGATCCACCGCCGGCGCCCGATCGCCAAGGCCCTGTCGGGCGTGATGTTCACGCGCGCCCCCGCGCTCTCGATCATGCTCGAGAGCGGGTCGGCGTGAGCTCGAGGCGACGTCCCGGTCCCACCGAGACGGCGCCGTTTCCCGCCAGCAGGTCGCGGAGATCGTCGCCCACGAGCTCCCGGCGCCAGCCGTTGAGCGTTCGCACGTCGGGTTCGGGGTCAGAGCGTCGAGCCGCGCCGACGATCAGCTCCAGCTCGGCGCGCGAGGCGATCAGCTCGTAGGCCAGGCCGGCCTCGAGCGCGCGGGCGCGCAGCAGCGCCTCGGCGAGGGCGATCAGCGGAGCGTCGCCGGGCTCTGAGCGGCCGTGGCCCGTGTCCCGCGGAATCGGGGACGCCTCGCGCCCGGCCGCGATCGCCTGCAGAATCGGCTGCCCGCGGCGTTTTATGGTCGGGGGGTGCAGTCCTCGGATCTGCTCAAGGCCGGCAACTGTCGAGGGCTTGCGCTTGGCGAGCTCGACGAGCGGCGGGTCGGCGACGATCGAGCCCACCGGCCGGTCGAGCTCCGAAGCGGTTCGCTCGCGCCAGGCGGCGAGCTCCCGGGCGACGGCGCGCGACCGGGGGTCAAGCTGCCCGATTCGAGGTAGCCGTTCCCAGGCGGTGTCGGGATCGCGCTCATCGGTCGCCGACTCCAGGCGCCGGCATTCCTCCTGTGCCCACTCGAGGCGGCCGCTGGCACGCAGCCGGCGCTGGATCTCATCCGACAGCGCCAGCAGGTGGGCGACATCCTCGCCGGCGTAACCGAGCTGCTCGGCGGTCAGCGGCCGGACATCCCAGCGCGTGTAGCTGGCGGTCTTACCGACGCGCAATCCGAGCACCGAGGCGAGCAGGTTGCCGTACCCAGACTGGGCGCTCCCCCCGGCAAAGCCGGCGGCGATCTGAGTGTCGAAGATGTTGTTGAGCTCGGTCTCCCAGGCACGGCGCAGGATCGCGACGTCCTGGCGGCCGGCGTGCAGGATGACCTCGACCTCTGGGTCGGCGAGAAGATCGGCCAACGGGCCGCAGTCGACGTCGGTCAGCGAATCGATCAGGTAAATGAGAGGCTCGCCGCGGGGATCGGGGTTGTCGACGGCGATCTGGACCAGGCACAGCAGCGCTCGGTAGCGCCCCTCGGACATGAACTCGGTGTCGATTCCCAGCCGCCTCCGCTCGGCGGCGATACCCGCGGCGCCAGCAATCTCGGCTGAACTCGCCAGCCGGGTGGCCGGAACCGCTTCCATACCCTGACCCTACCTCGGCCGGACTGGGTTCTAAACCGACCCCCCTGGTAGGATTTAGCCCATGATCTTCTCCTCCAAGGCCGAGTATGGCGTCCGGCTGATGATCGAGCTGGGCCGCCAGGACGCCGGTCATCCGACCAGCCTGAAGGCGATCGCCGACGCCGAGGGGCTTCCGCTGGCCTACCTCGAGCAGGTGGTCGCGCGGCTGCGCAAGGCGGGTCTCGTGATGAGCGCCCGCGGCGCCCACGGCGGCTACTGGCTGGCGCGTCCGGCTGATGAGATTGGGATGGACGAGGTCGTCCAGGCGCTCGAGGGCTCGATCGCCCCGATGGAGTGCTTCGTCCATGAGCAGACCGAACGCGTGCTCTGCTCGCACCAGCCCGACGCCGGGCGGGGCTGCGCCACCAAGCTTCTGTGGACCCGGGTTCAGGGCGGGATCATCCGCTCGCTCCAGAACACCACGCTCGCCGAGCTGGTCGAGTTCTCGGAGCGGCGCGAACCTGAGCCTCTGACGGTCGTCGCCGCGAGAAGCGATCGCGTGCCGGCCGCCTGACGTAAGCAAAGACACGACTGAAAGCCAGAGATGCCAGACCTCGAGATTCGAAACCTTCACGTCCGCGCCGGGGACAAGGAGATCCTGCGCGGGCTCGACCTGACCGTCGCGCAGGGCGAGATTCACGCCCTGATGGGACCCAACGGCTCCGGGAAGTCGACCCTCGCCAACGCAATCATGGGCCACCCGGGGCTCGACGTGACCGAGGGGCAGATCATCTGGGGCGGCGAGGACATCACCGAGGACGACACCACCGAGCGCTCCCAGAAGGGCCTGTTCATGGCCTTCCAGTATCCCGTCTCGGTACCCGGCGTGACCGTCATCAAGTACCTGCGCACCGTGATGAATGCCCACCGCGATGCCCGCGGGGAGGAACCCATCTCCTTAAAGGAGTTTCGCCAGACCGTCCAGGAGGCGATGGCGCTGACCAAGTTGCCGGACGAGTTCACACGGCGCTACCTCAACGAGGGCTTCTCAGGCGGGGAGAAGAAGCGCATGGAGATCCTCCAGCTCGCCCTCCAGGACCCGCGGCTCGCGGTCCTCGACGAGACCGACTCGGGACTTGACATCGACGCCCTGCGCGTCGTCGCCGACGGCGTCAACTCGGTCGCCGGACCCGACCTGGGAATCCTGATCATCACCCACTACCAGCGGATCCTCCACTACATCCAGCCCAGCCACGTGCACGTCATGTACCGGGGCCGGATCGTCAAGGAGGGCGGGCCCGATCTGGTCACCGAGCTTGAGGCCAAGGGCTATGGCTGGATCACCGACGAGCTCGCCGAAGCCGAGCCCGAGACCGAGGCCGTCGCCTAGCGTTCATGTCGACGCTCGCCGCCATCTCTGAGGTGGAGGCCGAGTTCCCGGTCCTACGCCGGGAGCTCGACGGCCACCGGGTCGTCTACCTCGATTCGTCGGCGACATCACAAACCCCGCAGCCGGTCATCGACGCGATGACCCGGTACTACACCGAGTCACGGGCGTCCGTGCACCGCGGCGTGTACCCGCTCGCGGTCGAGGCCACCGAGCTCTTCGAAGGAGCGCGCGGGCAAATCGCCGCCTGGCTGGGCTCGACGCCAGAGGAGACCATCTTCACCGCCAACGCCACCGCTTCGATCAATCTGGTGGCCTACACGTGGGGGCGTCAGAACGTAGGCGCCGGCGACCTCGTGGTGCTCACCGAGATGGAGCACCACTCCAACATCGTCCCCTGGCAACTGTTGTGCTCAGAGCGCGGAGCCGAGCTCGCCTACATCCCGGTGCTCGACGACGGCCAGCTCGACCTCGACGCCTACCACCGGCTCCTCGAGCGCGACCCCCGGCTGGTGGCGCTCACCCACGTCTCAAACGTCGTGGGCACGATCAACCCGCTTGAGCAGATCGTCGCGCGCGCCCACGAGGCAGGCGCGGTGGTGCTCGTGGACGGCGCCCAGGCGGTCCCGCAGATTCCCGTGGATCTCGGGGCGATCGACGCCGACTTCTATGCCTGGACCGGCCACAAGGCCTACGGCCCGACCGGGATCGGCGTCCTGCACGGCCGCCGTGAGCTGCTCGAGCAGATGCCGCCGTTCATGGGAGGCGGACACATGATCCGCACCGTTGGCGACACCGAGTCCACCTGGACCGACCTGCCGTGGAAGTTCGAGGCCGGGACCTCGCAGATCGCCGAGGCGATCGGCTTGGGCGCCGCCGTGGAGTGGATCCAGTCAATCGGGATCGAGCGGATCCGCGCCCACGAGCAGGCGCTGGTCGCCGACGCCATGACCCGGCTCGCCGAGGTGCCGGGGCTCGAGATCCACGGACCCGCGCAAGCCGCCGACCGTGGCGCGCTCGTGTCGTTCGTGATCGAAGGCGTCCACCCCCACGACGTGGGGGAAATCCTCGGGCGCGAGGGCGTCTCGGTGCGGACCGGCCATCACTGCGCGCAGCCGCTCATGCGCCGGCTTGGAGCGACCGCGACCACCCGGGCGTCGTATGCCATACACAACAGCACCGCCGACACCGATGCCCTGATCGACGCGTTGGGCACGGTCGCTCGGGTAATGCAGCTCTAGCTAGGCTGAAACGACATGGACGACCTGTATCGCGAGAACATCCTGGAGCACTACAAGCGGCCTCGGAACTGGAGCCCGCCCGCGCCCGAGCTCGAGCGCGTCGACCTGCAGTTCCACGATCTGAACCCGCTGTGCGGTGACGAGCTGACCGTCAAGCTCGCGCTCGGAGACGACGAGCGGATCGAGGACGTTCGCTTCGAAGGACACGGCTGTGCGATCTCGCAGTCGGCGGCCTCGATGGCCTCGGAGGAGGTCAAGGGGATGAAGATCTCCGAGCTGATGGCGCTCGACCGCTCGTTCGTTCTCGACCTCTTGGGCATCGACATCTCCGCCCAGCGGATGAAATGCGCCCTGCTGTCGCTGAAGGTGCTCAAGAGCGCCTCGCTCGGGCACGCCATTGGCTGGGAGCCCGACACCCCGGCCAGTAGCGCCGAGGGTGCCCAAGACGCCGCCGCGTAGCTCGTCCGGCCAGCTAAACTCCACAGGGAAATCCGATCCCCACACTAGGTTTTATTCGCACCGTGCCCCAACTGATCGATGTCTGCCCCATTTCTGAGCTCGAACCCGGCGAGAAGCGCCTGGTCGAATGGGAGGATCTCGAGATCGGCGTGTTCAACTGCGCCGGCACGCTTTACGCGATCGAGGACCGGTGTTCGCACGACGACGGGCCGCTCGTGGAGGGCGAGCTCGATCAGGAAACGTGCACGATCGAGTGCCCGCGTCACGGTTCGCTCTTTGACCTGGCGACCGGCAAACCCAAGACCCTGCCCGCGTACATCCCGGTTGACACGTTCCCCGTGGTCATCGAGGACGACACCATCAAGCTGGAGGTGGAGTAGTGGCTACTCCCGAAACCGTCACCCCTGACGTGCCCGTGGTCACCGAGAACGACCGGCTGCGCGCCATCAACGCCGATTACACCGAGCGTTACGGCTTCCACGACGCCGAGAATTACCTCTACAAGGCCCCCAAAGGACTTACTCCCGAGCTCGTCGCCAAGATCTCGGAGTTCAAGTCAGAGCCTCAGTGGATGCGTGACTTCCGGATCAAGGCGCTCGATCACTTCCTGGCGCGCCCGATGCCGACCTGGGGCTCGCCGATGCTGGCCGAGGTCGACTTCGACGACATCCACTACTTCGTGCGCGCCTCCGAGCGCTCCGAGCGCTCGTGGGACGACGTGCCCGAGGACGTCAAGAAGACCTTCGATCGGCTCGGGATCCCTGAGGCGGAGCGCAAGTTCCTGTCGGGCGTCGGCGCCCAGTACGAGTCCGAGGTCGTCTACCACCAGGTCCGCGAGGACCTCGAGCAGCAGGGCGTGATCTTCACGGACATGGACACGGCGCTACGCGAGCACGAGGACATCGTCCGCCAGTACTTCGCGACCATCATTCCGCCCAACGACAACAAGCTCGCGGCGCTGAATTCGGCGGTGTGGTCCGGCGGCTCGTTCGTGTACGTGCCCGAAGGCGTCCATGTCGAGATGCCGCTGCAGGCGTACTTCCGGATCAACACCGAGAACATGGGGCAGTTCGAGCGGACGCTGATCATCGCCGAGCCCGGCTCCTACGTGCACTACGTCGAGGGCTGCACCGCTCCCACCTACAGCTCTGACTCGCTCCACTCGGCGGTCGTCGAGC
>JBAPXO010000438.1:0-1931 GCA_049284255.1 Solirubrobacteraceae bacterium
CCTCTATACGGGCCTGAGACTCGGCGAGAAGGCGCCAGGGGATCGTCCCTACGTCGTCTGCAACTTCGTCTCCAGCGCGGACGGGAAGGCGACCGCCAGTGGCAAGACGGCAAAGCTCGGCGGCGAGGGCGATCGCGCTGCCTTCCACCTCCTTCGCACTCAGGTCGACGCCATCCTCGCCGGAACGGGCACCCTGCGCGTTGAGCGCTATGGGGCGCTGGCCCGGCGTGATCCCCTCAAGCAAGTCCGACTTGACGAAGGTCGCGCCGCCCAGCCTCTGGGGGTGGTGATCAGCCGCAGCGGAGACATCCCATTTGACATTCCGCTGTTCGCCGATCCGGACTCCACGGTTGCGATCTACACCCATCGCGACGCCGTGATGCCAGCCACGGCCGCGCGGCTGATCGTCCACGAGCTCCCAGGGGGCGAGAGCGAACTTCGGGCCGTGCTGACGTCGCTGCGCCATGACCATGGTGTCGACGCGGTGCTGTGCGAGGGCGGCCCGGCCCTGTTCAACGCCCTCCTCGCCGAAGATCTGGTCGACGAGCTCTTTCTCACCCTCGCTCCGGCGCTGGTCGGCGGCGGCGAGCTCGGGCTCACGTCGGGACAGGCGCTCGATTCCTTGCTGCCACTGAAGCTCGTGTGGGCGCTCGAGCAAGACGGTCACCTGTTCCTGCGCTACGCGCGTCGCCGAGCGAAGAGCTGAGCCCACGAACGGCAACTCTAAAAGTCCGCGGTCGGACGTGCTGGACGTACGTTCTGTGTCGTGGGCGAGAAGACCGGGTACATGATCAAAAGCCGTTCGTCGACCGAACGGCGGGTCCAGCGCGAGGAGGCGCAGGAAACAAGCAAGGTGGAGGTAGACCCCGCGCCAGCGCGCACCGAACTCTCGAGTTCGGCTAGCGCGCACCAAACTGCTTGAGGCGTGGTGCCTGCTCATATGCCCTGGTCCTGACTCTCCGACACGGGAGGTAGAGATGTCAACGGTTTTGATCATCGTGATCATCGTTGTGGTTCTGATTCTGATTGCGGTCGCAGTCATGCTTCCGCGGATGCGCGAACGGGCACGTCTGCGCGCTCGCGAACGCGAGCTTGGCGAGCGTCGTGACCAGGTCGCTGAGGAACACCATGAGGTGGCCGGTCGGCGCGAGCAAAACGCCGAGGTCGCCGAGCAGCGGGCGCGCATCGCCGAGCAGGAGGCGGCTCGGGAGCGCGCCGAGGCCAACGTCCACGAGGAGCGCGCGAGGCTACATGAGCGTGGACTCGCCGATGACGAGCTCGTCGGCGACCACGAGCGCGACCGGTTCGCCGGCACGTCGGCGGTCGAGGGTGGCCGCGGGGTGACCAGGGACCGCGAGGACACCGGCGCCGATCGCAACGGCGTGGCCGGCGATCGGGACGGCATGGCCGGCGACCGCGAGGGCATGACCGCCGATCGCGGCGATGTCGCCGATGAACGCCGCGATGGTGTCGCCGACGACCCGACCGCGGCGCGGGGCCAGCAGACGCCCAGAGACGAGCCAGGAGCTCGCCGAGGCGCGTGAGCCCAGACCGGTCGGCTGTTAACAGCCGACCGAAAACCGGTTGGCCTGTCGGACTAGCGCCGACCCGGCATCTTGGCCCAAGGGCCCAAGCCAGGGTCGGCGCTGGTCGCCTTAATCGGACCGTGCAAGCGCCCACCCATCCCCCAGGCGTGCAGCGCACCGGCCACTGGTCGGAATGGGCGACCTCAGATCCCTTCACCCTCGGGATCGAGGAGGAGGTCATGCTGCTGGACCCGGAGCAGGATTGGGCGCTGGCACAGCGGATCGATGACGTTCTGCCCGTGCTCTCGGCGGAGCTCGGCTCCCGGGTGGCAGCTGAGACTCACGGCTCGGCGCTCGAGCTGTCAAGCGAGCCCCACCACGGGGTCGACGCGGCCGCGGCTCAGA
>JBAPXO010000439.1:0-4573 GCA_049284255.1 Solirubrobacteraceae bacterium
CTACACGGGCGACGCGGTCATCGATGGGAAGGCGCTCACGATCCAGAGCACCGGCATGGGGGGCCCCAGCGCCGCGATCGTTATCACCGAGCTGCATGCGCTCGGCGCCCGGACGCTCCTGCGGATCGGTACCTGCGGTGGGCTCGATCAGGCGCTCAGCCTCGGAGACCTGGTGATCGCCGAGCAGGCGCTGGCCGGCGACGGCGTCAGTCGCCGCCTCAGCCCTGACCCCATGATCGCGGCCAGCCCAGGGCTGGTGGCGAGGCTGGCCGACGCGGCCGGGCCGGGTACCCAGCAAGGGGTCGTCGCCTCAACCGACCTCTACTACGAAGATCTCGACAGCCACCGGGCGGCGCTCGCCGCCGGTGCGCTCGCGGTCGAGATGGAGGCGGCGACCCTTTTCACCCTCGCCGCCCGCCTGGGCTTCGAGGCCGGAGCCGTGCTGCTGGTGTCAAACCTGGTCCTGCCCGCCACCGATCAGATCAACGAGGAGCAACTGCACGTCGCCGAGCAGCGACTTGGGGAGGTGGCGACCGCTGCGCTCGCTGGCTGAGGAGTCAGGAGTCGCCGGAAGGCCGCGTGCCGGCGCTGCTGTTCTCAAGCCGCTCCAGCATCGCCTCGATCTTCTCGAGCCGGTCCTCGAGCGGCTTGGTGGAGTCAGCGTTGCCGGCGCGCTGGAGCCGGTCCTCGAGGCGGTCGAGCCCATCTTCGATCCCCTCCAGACGCTGGGAGACGCTCCGGACCCGGCGGGTGAGACGCTCGAGGTCGCTGGCCGACGGGAGGTTGAGGGCGCCCATCGCCACCTCCTGCGCGCGCATCGCGCGCTCGCGGGTCTCGAATGCCGCCGACAGCGCACCGCTGACCACGGGGTTCTCGAGCAGCTCCTGGGCGAGCCGGCCGATCGTCTCCTCGCTCTGGCGCGTCATCCTGCTCTTAAGACCACCTTCGTCGCTCATCACGGCCACTCTACAGGCCTGATTGCGGAGTGCCGTCCGCGCTTCCGGAGCCGCTCTCGCGATGGACACAGTCTAAACCTCAACCTGAAGGTTAGAATGGTGTCGCGAGCTCGATTCGGGACATTCCGAGCCCTCCGGGTGGCAGAATTCGGGCTTCAGTATTCGCCGCGGCCGGCCGATCTTGTTCAAAACCAGCGAAATGCGGGCATCCGGCCGAGTGACGGTTCCAAATTGCAAAGCTCAGAACCAGTCAGTAGGTTCCGCCCAGACGTCGCAAGTCTCAATCCGTGAGAGGTGCAGTGCGGGTGCGCATAGTGGTGGTTGGAGGAGAAGGGCTAGAGAGTTGATAAACCGGCGGAGAGTCTTCGCCGCGTTGGTCAGCGCGGCTCTCATGCTGGTCACCTTGGGCGTCGCGGCGCTGCCGACTGCTTCCGCCGCCGGCTGCACGGTGACCGTCAAGCTCGTCAACGGCGAGGTCGACAACTTCTCCGTCCCCGCGGGCACGCCGGTTTCCGCGGTAACTCTGCCCACGCTGGATAGTCCGGTGGTCAGCGAGACCGAGTCCTGCACGCCCACGCCCAGCTCGACCCCGAGCTCCTCGAGCGCCAGTAAGTCCTCGAGTACGAGCTCGTCCAGCTCAACCTCAACCTCTGCTTCACCCTCGAGCTCGAGCTCGTCATCGTCCTCGACCACGACGACGAGCACGACGAGCTCAGGCGGACCCAAGCCGGGCAAGAGCAAGACGCAGCAGAGCTCCTCCAAGAAGCAGCCGGCCACTCACCACAAGAGCAAGGCCAAGAAGAAGCCGAACAGCACGAGCGTCACCACAAATCAGAAGAAGGCCAAGAAGAAGGCCAAGCTGCCCAGCGGTGCCGGGGTCCCCTCGCCCAAGAACCCGACCTACTCGCTGTCGCTTCCCGGACCGGCTCCGATCGGCGTGCCCAACTTCTTCATCGACTCTTTCCAGATCCCGCCCTTCCTGATCCCGATTTACCAAGCGGCCGGGATCGAGTACAACGTTCCGTGGCAGGTCCTGGCGGCGATCAACGAGATCGAGACCGACTACGGGCGCAACCTCTCGGTCTCCTCCGCAGGCGCCGTCGGCTGGATGCAGTTCCTGCCCTCCACATGGAAGGAGTGGGGAGTCGACGCTAACGGCGACGGGGTCGCCGACCCCTACAACCCGGTCGATGCCATCTTCACCGCTGCCCGGTACCTGCACGCCGCGGGCGCCTCTAAGAGCATCTCGAACGCGATCTTCTCCTACAACCACGCCGGCTGGTACGTGCAGTCGGTGCTGTTGCGCGCCAAGCTGATCGGCGGCATCCCGTCACAGCTGGTGGGCGCGCTCTCCGGCCTCGTCCAGGGACACTTCCCGGTCGCCGCCCCTGCCAAGTACGCCGATGACTCGGTCGTCTCCCTGGCCAAGCACCGGGTCAAGGGATCCAACGCCTCGATCCCGATCGACTCCAATCCCTCGACCAAGGGGACCTCGATCTTCGCCAAGCAGGGCTCACCGGTGATCGCCGTCAACGACGGCAAGATCATCAAGATCGGTGATAACGCCCAGCTCGGCCACTACATCGAGCTCCAAGACGAGACGGGCAACATCTACACCTATTCCCAGCTGGGCACGGTCTCCAAGACCTATCCGGTGCCCAAGCCGGTCAAGCTCACCGCTCGCGACATCGCCAAGGAGCTCTCGGCACCGCCTCCGGCCAAGACTCCGGTCTCTCCCGCCTCCGCCGGTTCGCAGGCCAACGCCCCGACGACGCTCTCGAGCACCCAGGCCCAGCCGGCCTCGGTGACGCCGACCCACGCCGCCACCGCCGGCCATCCCGCGGCCTCACACGACGCCTCCAAGGAGGTCAAGTCCGCGGCCAAGGTGCCGGCCAGCGCCCAGTCAGAAAGCGTCTCGGCGCCGATGGTCAAGGAGCGGCTGTTCGCCAATCCTTCGCGCAAGGCCTCCTACGCCGCCGGCGGCTCCCTGCAGCTCAAGAACAACGCCGACCAGATCTCCAACTTCGAGAACTACTTCTCCGACACCCTGCACCTCGCGCGCAGCCAGTACACGCTCAAGCCGCTGAAGGCCGGGTCGATCGTGATTGCCGGGACCGTTTTGGGCAAGCTCGGCGGACCCACCCAGGGCCTCTCCTCGCACCTGTACTTCACGATCCAGCCTGCGGGCAAGAAGTCGCCCGACATCGATCCCAAGCCGATCCTCGATGGCTGGAAGCTGCTCGAGGCCACCGCCGTCTACCGGGCCGCCGGCGTCGATCCCTTCTTCGGCCCGGGTGCCAAGAACCCGTCCGTCGGCCAGGTCCTGCTGATGTCCAAGGAGCAGCTGACCGCCCGCATCCTCCAGGACCCGCGCGTGCAGATCTACAACTGCGGCCGGCGCGACATCGCCGCCGGGCTGATCGATCGCCAGGTGCTGGCGACGATCGAGTTCCTGTCGGCCTCGGGCCTGGATCCGTACGTCTCTGGTCTGGATTGCGGCCACAGCGTCAACGCCTCCACCGGGGTCGACGAGCAGGGCGCCTCAGGCGCGAGCGTCGACATCTCCAAGATCAACAACATCCCGATCCTCGGCCACCAGGGGGCCGGGTCGGTCACCGACATCACGATCCGCCGGCTGCTCACCCTCCAGGGTTCGATGCGCCCGGACTACATCATCAGCGACGTCGCCTATAAGGGTCAGAGCAACACGCTGGCCCTTCCCGATCACAAGAACCGGATCCAGATCACCTTCACGCCGAACTACGGCCCCAATCGCAAGCTCTCGGCTCAGGTCAAGACCTTGCTGCAGCCAAATCAGTGGGTGAAGTTGATCAACCAGATCGGCAAGATCCCCGAGCCGGTCGTCCCGATCGCGCCCAGCAAGTACGCGATCAAGTCACACGCGGGCTGATCACGGCCCCTCCCGGCGGTCCGCCGTGAGCGCGTCGTCGACCCTGTTTCGCTTTGTACAGGTCGAGTTCCCGTGGCGGCTGGGTCCCCCCGACGGTCGCTACCTGATGCGCGACCCGGGCGATCGCGACGGGACGCCCACCCACGTGATCGTGTTCGCGACGCTGGGCGCGCCCGAGCGCAGCCGCCTGGCGGCGCTGCGCCGTCCTCGCGAGGCCGAGCCCTCACCCGAACCCACGCCGGTCACGACCGGCCGAGCCACCGTGATCGACTCCCAGAGGCCATTCGACCGCGACGCCGAGGCTCGGGCCTGGCTGTCGCGGGCCGGCGAGGACGAGCTCGCCGCCGGGCTGACCGTGCTGAACCGCGCCCTGCACGCCTTCCGCCTGGTCACCGCCGATCCCTATCTGCACACCGTCGGCCGCCAGCAGGCGATCGTCGCCCGGGTCGGGTTCGGAGCCGGCGAAGAGGTTGCCGACGGCCTGTGGACGAGCGCCCGTGAGCTCGCCCTCTCCGATCGTCCGCGCAGGAGAGCACGGGTGCTCGCGCCCCAGGCCCGCCTCGCGGCCGTCCTCGGTGCCCGGGAGCTGGCTCTGGCCTGCGAGGAATTGGTTCTCCGCGCCCGCCTGGATCTCGACCATGGCCGCGAGCGCGAAGCGGCCCTGCAGCTGCTGGTGGCCCTCGATGCCGCGCTGGCCGAGCTGACG
>JBAPXO010000440.1:0-4119 GCA_049284255.1 Solirubrobacteraceae bacterium
CGTGGTATATCGGCGGTAAGAGGATGAGCCTGCTACCCGACGATCCGCTCGTGCGCTGGATGATCTGGCTGCTCGTGGCCGTTTCGGTGGGCGCCCCACTCATCGCCGCCGTCGTCCTGCTCATCAATCCCTGATTCTCGGCGGCTGGGATAAGACCCCGGCGTAGCCCGGAAGATCTCCACGGCCGCGGCGCGCGCGGCTTGACGCAGGGCGGCGGATTTCGAAAGGATGCCGGAATGGCCGAGCATGACGTCATCACTTCCGACGGGCGAACATTGAAGGTCCTGGAGCGGGGCGACCCGGACGGACAGCCGGTGCTCGTCCACAACGGGATGCCGAACTCCCGGCTGCTCTACGACGCCGATGTCGAGAAGGCGCAGGCGCAGGGCATCCGGATGATCTCCTACGACCGGCCGGGCTACGGCGGCTCGACCCGGCACGAGGGCCGGACCGTCGGCGACTGCGCCCAGGACGTCCGCGACATCGCCGCGGCGCTCGGGATCGACCGGCTGGCGGTGTGGGGGATCTCCGGCGGAGGCCCGCACGCGCTGGCGTGCGCCGCCCTGCTCCCCGACCTCGTACCCGCGGTGGCCTCACTGGCCTCCGATGCACCGTGGGGATCCGAAGGCCTTGACTACTTCGACGGGATGGGAGAGATGAACGTCGAGGACATCAAGCTGCAGCTCGACGACGCCCCGGCGGCACGCGCCAAGTGCGAGGCCGATCGTCAGGAGATGCTGGCACTGACGGCCGCCGAACTCGTCGAGTATCTGAAGACGCTCCTGGCTCCCGTCGATGCCGCGTTGCTCACCGGCGCGCTGGGCCAGTTTCTGATCGATTCCTTCCAGGTCGGGCTGGGGCCCGGGTCAGACGGCTGGTGGGATGACGGGGTGGCGAACCTGGCGCCCTGGGGGTTTGAGCTCACCGCGATCCAGACGCCGGTCCTGCTACTCCATGGCCGCCAGGACCGCTTCGTTCCCTTCGCCCACGGCCAGTGGCTCGCCGAGCACATCCCCGGGGTCGAGGCCCAGCTCAGCGATGTCGACGGGCACTTGTCGCTGACCGAGAACCACCTCGATGGGGTACATGAGTGGCTACTACAACGGCTATGAGGAGGCCATAGATGCTTGAGCGTTTGGTTGGGCGGTCGGTAGCGGTGGGATTGTTGGCGGTGGCATGTGTCCTTGCCGGCGCGGCGGGGGCGATCGCCTCGCCCACTTCCCGCCCGGTGCTCAAGTCCCCGGGGAACGGCAAGCGCGTCCACGCCGGCCACGTCAAGCTCAAGGTCTTCGATCCCGGCGTGCCCAAGGACGTCTCGCCGGTGTACGTGACGATTTCCAACAAGCGCAGCCTCGATCGCTTCGGCCACCTGAAGGTGCACTCCCACTGCGCCAGCAAGTGCGACTTCGTCGCGCTTCGCCGTGGCGGCGGCGGAACCTGGACGTACAAGGCGCCGTTCAACTTCCCCGGCTACTGGGCGGTGACCCCCGGCAAGTACTACTGGCAGGCCTCCCACACCGCGCCGTTGTGTCAGGCCAAGGGCTGCGAGATCGTCAGCAAGATCCACACGTTCCGCGTAACCGGCTGAACCCCGGGGTGGGCGCGTCCCGAAGCCGGGACGCGCCTTCGTCGCTCAGTCGCGCGCCAGCGCGGCGGCGAGATGCTGCTCGAGGTCGACATAGGCGTCGTCGCCGATGCTGACCTCCACCTTGATGATCGTCCCGCCCTCGAACGGGAAGAAGGGCGTGTACTGCTCGCTGACCGCATCGCCGGTATCACGGCCGATCGACAGCCCCTCGCCGCACAGCGAGAAATGACCGGTCTGGGTCCGGAGCGGCCCCTCGGCCACGACGTCCTCGCCGATGTAGAGCTTGGCCGTGCCAAGTGATTCGCGGCGCTCGCCCTGGCTCTCTTTGATGAACTCGACTCCGAGCACGTAGGTGCCGGTCTCCAGCGGCTCTGACTCAAGGTGCTGCTCGGGCTTGAGACCGAGGAAGTTGTTGACGTAGTGCAACTTGCGGTCCTTGACGAACAAGGCATGGCCGCCGAACCGCGAGCCCTGGGCGAGGATCACCCCCTGCGCGCTGGTATCGGCGATCTCGACCTCGGCGAGGATCTTGTAGGAGACGCCGTGGAAGTTGACCGCCGAGCGCTCGGGGATCTCGGCTGTGTCAGGGAAGAGCGTGTACAGGCCGCTGTCGGGGACCGGGGGGTGAAACTCGTAGCTGATGTAGTCCAGCAGCCCGAGATCACACAGTGGCAGCACGTTGTACTTCTCGGCCTCCTCAAACCAGAGGTCGACGAGCTCCTTGACCTTGTCAGGGTGCTTCTCTGAGAGGTCGGTTGCCTCGGATCGGTCCTCGTCGGCGTGAAACAGCTGCCAGCGGTCTTGGTCGAAATGTCCCTTGTCGGACGGCATCGGGGCGTGCTCGGTGACCGCTTTCCACCCGTCGTGCCAGATCCCGCGCGTCCCCAGCATCTCGTAGTACTGGGTCTCCTTAGTGGTAGGCGCGTCGCCGTCGTCAAAGCTGTAGCGCATCGAGACCCCGGGCAGCTCGGACTGCGTGTAGCCCAGCACGGTGTCGGGCGGAGTGATGCCGCAGCATTCGTAAATGGTCGGGACGACGTCGGTGCAGTGGTGATACTGGCTGCGGACCTCACCGCGGGCGCGCATCCCCTTCGGCCAGTGCACGACGAGGGGATCGCAGACGCCGCCCTGGTAGCTGTAGCGCTTGAACATCCGAAACGGTGTCGAGAACGCCATCGCCCACCCGGTCGGGTAGTGGTTGTAGGTGTCGGGTGATCCGAGCTTGTCGAGCGCCGCCAGGTTGTCCTCGATCGAGCTCGGCCAGGCGTTGAAGAACGTGTTCTCGTTGACCATCCCGTTCGGGCTGCCCTCGCCCGATGCCCCGTTGTCGGCGGCGTAGAAGATCAGCGTGTTGTCCAACTGCCCGGTCTGCTCCAGGTAGTCGATGATCCGCCCGACCTGGTGATCGGTGTACTCCGAGAAGCCGGCGTAGACCTCGGCCATCCGGGAGAACAGCCGCTTCTCCTCGTCGGACAGCGAGTCCCACGGGCGGACGGCGTCGTCGGGGTTGGCGGCATCCGCCGACATCGGGTTCATCGGCGTCAGCTGAGTCCCCTCGGGGAGGATCCCGCGCTCGATCATCCGGGGCAGGACCCACTCGCGGTAGGCCTCATAGCCGTCATCGAACTTCCCCTTGTACTTGTCGATGAACTCCTGGGGCGCGTGGTGGGGGGCGTGGTTGGCGCCCGGGCAGAAGTGCATGTACCACGGCTTGTCGGGCTGGCTGGCTTTGCCGGTGCGGATCATCTCCAGCGCCCGATCGGCCAGATCCTTTGAGAGGTGGTAACCCTCCTCGGGCATGTACGGCTGATCGATGAAGTGGTTGTCCTCGACCAGGCTCGGATACCACTGGTTGGTCTCCCCGCCGATGAACCCGTAGAAGCGATCGAAACCGCGGGCCAGGGGCCAGTTGCGTTTGGCGGAGCCCATGTCGGACTCGTCCACGGGCACGTTGTGGTTCTTGCCCACCCAGTAGGTCGCCCAGCCGTTCTCACGCATCACCTCGGCCTGGAAGGCGTTCTCCATCGGAATGTGGGTGCTGTTGCCCGGAAACCCGGTCGCGGTCTCGGCGATCGTCGCGAAGGAGTTCTGGTGGTGGTTGCGGCCCGTCAGGAAGCAAGATCGGGTCGGGCCACACAGCGCGGTGGTGTGCCACTGCGAGTAGGTCAGCCCGTTCTCGGCCAGCCGATCCATCGTCGGCATCTCGATCCTGCCTCCGAACGGCGACCAGGCCGCCAGCCCGGTGTCGTCGTAGAGGATCACGAGCACGTTGGGCGAACCCTCGGGCGCCGGATCGGCGAGGTATGCCGACCAGTCGGGGGTGGAATCGCGGATGTCGAGTTCGATCTTCCCCTGGAAAGGCTTGGGCATGTGGTTTCTCCTGACCGCGCGGTCGATGCTCCCGAGATCGTGCCGAGGCGGGGGGTGATCGACCATCGCCCTCGGAGGGTGATTTGCCTCCTAGTTTTCGCTGTCCAGGTCGATGCGGACGGTCACCAGCTCGGTCCCCATCAGCCGCACCAAGAAGGCAT
>JBAPXO010000441.1:0-3065 GCA_049284255.1 Solirubrobacteraceae bacterium
CATGCCGAGCGGCCCACCCCGATCCGGGCCGTGGGTCTGCTCGTGGGGTTCACCGGGGTCGTCGCGCTCCTGGGGATCGACATCGCGGGCAGTGGAGCCGAGCTGCTCGGAGCCGGTGCGATCTTCCTGGGAGCTGTCGGCTACGCGATCGGGCCGATGCTGGTCAAGCATCGGCTCTTCGGGCTCGATGCCCGGGCGATGATGGCCGCCAGCCTGGCGCTGGCGGCGGTGATCCTCACACCCTTTGCGGCCCTCGACACTCCAGAGCGGACGCCCACGCTGGGGGCGTTCGCCGCCGTGGTCGCGCTCGGGTTGTTCTGCACTGCGGCGGCATTCGTGATCTTCACAGCGCTGATCCGCGAGGCGGGCACCAGCCGTGCCACCGTGATCACCTACGTAAATCCCGTGGTCGCCTTGGCGCTCGGGGTGTGGCTGCTGGGGGAGCGCCCGGGAGCGGCAGCGATCGCCGGCCTGGTGCTGATTCTCGCGGGTTCCTGGCTGGGAACACGCCGGACGCGTCCCCGCCTGCCACCGGTGAGCAGCCCGCCCGTGGGGCGCCGGGGAGGCCCCGGCCCGGCGCAAGACGTTTCTGGCGCCACGGATGTCGTAGACATGAAGAGGCTGTGAATTCGGGCACAGTGGGGCTTTTTGCCCGGCTGGGTCCCACAGACCGGCTGTTAGACTGAGCTATGGCTCGCGGGTTGAACCGTTCGAACTCATCTAAGTCGGCCTACGAGCCGAATAGGATCAGTGAGACGGAAGCTTCGCGTCCCTTCAGTTCGGAAAACCACCACGACCAACTTCCTTCAGTAGCAGCCCCAAATTCTTAGGAAGCCCCATGTTTGAGCGATTTACAGAACGAGCTCGTCAAGTGGTCGTCTTGGCTCAGGAAGAGGCCCGGACCCTCAAGCACAACTACATCGGCACCGAGCACATCCTGCTCGGGCTGCTGCGTGAAGAGGAGGGCCTCGCCGCCCGCGTACTCGAGTCGCTCGACATCACGGTTGAGCGCGTCCGCGCGCAGGTCGTGCGAATCGTTGGCTCTGGCGAGGAGGTCACCTCCGGTCAGATCCCGTTCACTCCGCGCGCCAAGAAGGTGCTGGAACTAGCGCTGCGCGAGGCTCTGAGCCTGGGGCACAACTACATCGGAACCGAGCACATCCTTCTCGGTTTGGTGCGCGAGAACGAGGGCGTCGCCGCCCGCATCCTGCTCGACTTCGATGCCGACTCCGAGAAGATCCGCAACGAGGTGATCCGGATGCTGTCCGGTCCGGGCAGCCGCCAGCGTGGCTCCGGCGCCGGTGCGTCAGGCGCGTCGGGCTCCAGCGGCGAGGGCAAGAAGTCCTCGAAGCTGCTCGATCAGTTCGGGCGCAACCTGACCAAGCTCGCCTCAGAGAGCAAGCTGGATCCGGTCGTCGGCCGCGAGACCGAGATCGAGCGGATCATGCAGATCCTGTCTCGGCGCACCAAGAACAACCCGGTGCTCGTCGGTGAGCCGGGCGTCGGCAAGACCGCCGTCGTCGAGGGTCTGGCCCAGCGGATCACCAACGCCGACGTGCCGGAGCTGCTCAAGGGCAAGCAGATCTACACCCTGGATCTGGCCGCCCTCGTGGCGGGCTCCAAGTACCGCGGTGAATTCGAGGAGCGTCTCAAGAAGGTGATGAAGGAGATCACCCAGCGGGGCGACATCATCCTGTTCATCGACGAGCTGCACAATCTCGTCGGCGCGGGCGCCGCCGAGGGCGCGATCGACGCGGCCTCGATCCTCAAGCCGGCGCTGGCCCGTGGCGAGCTGCAGACCGTCGGCGCGACCACGCTCGAGGAGTACCGCAAGTACCTGGAGCGCGACTCCGCGCTCGAGCGCCGCTTCCAGAAGATCACCGTCGACCAGCCGTCGACCGAGGAGACCGTGCAGATCCTCAAGGGCCTGCGCGACCGCTACGAGCAGCACCACAAGGTCAACATCACCGACGAGGCGCTGGAGGCGGCGGCCGACCTGGCCGATCGCTACATCTCAGACCGCTTCCTCCCCGACAAGGCGATCGACCTGATCGACGAGGCGGCGTCCCGGATGCGCATCAAGTCGATGACCTCCCCGCCCGTGTACCGCGAGCTCGAAGACGAGATCGAGGAGACGCGGCGTGCTAAGGAGGAGGCGATCGAGTCTCAGGAGTTCGAGAAGGCCGCCAACCTGCGCGACACCGAGCGCCGTCTCACCCAGCGCAAGCGCGAGCTCGCCGATCAGTGGGAGGCGGGAGAGTCGACCGAGCGTCCCTCGATCGGTGAGGAGGAGATCGCCGACATCGTCTCGATGTGGACCGGCATCCCCGTGTTCAAGCTGACCGAGGCCGAGACTCAGAAGCTGATGCGCATGGAGGAGGAGCTCCACAAGCGCGTCATCGGCCAGCACCCGGCGATCGAGGTCGTCTCCAAGGCGATCCGCCGCTCCCGGGCCGGCCTCAAGGATCCCAAGCGGCCGACCGGCTCTTTCATTTTCCTTGGCCCGTCGGGCGTCGGGAAGACCGAGCTCGCGCGGACGCTGGCGGAGTTCCTGTTCGGCGACGAGGACACGATGGTGCGGATCGACATGTCGGAGTACATGGAGAAGCACGCCGTCTCCCGGCTCGTGGGTTCTCCTCCGGGCTACATCGGATATGACGAGGGGGGTCAGCTCACGGAAGCCGTGCGGCGCAAGCCCTACAGCGTGCTGTTGCTCGACGAGATCGAGAAGGCCCACCCCGACGTCTTCAACATCCTGCTGCAGATCCTCGAGGACGGCCGGCTGACCGACGCCCAGGGGCGCACGGTCGACTTCCGTCACTGCATCGTGATCATGACCTCGAACATCGGGGCCTCGGAGATCGCCCGCAACACGCCGCTCGGCTTCGCCGTCTCTGACGACGAGACCGGCATCACCTACGACGACATGAAGAACCGGATCATGGGCGAGCTCAAGAAGGTCTTCCGGCCCGAGTTCCTCAACCGGATCGACGACGTCATCGTCTTCCACAAGCTCACCAAGGACGAGATCAAGGAGATCGTCGACCTGCTGCTCCTGCGCATCC
>JBAPXO010000442.1:0-2166 GCA_049284255.1 Solirubrobacteraceae bacterium
GCCCGGACCACCGCCCGGACCACCGCCGCCCGGACCACCGCCGCCCGGACCACCGCCACCGCCCGGACCACCGCCACCCTCCGGACCGCCGCCGCCGCCCCCCGGGCCACCCGAGCCCGATCCCGGGGCGGCCTCTTCGGTCGAGCCCCCGAGCCGGACGTAGGCGAGCTGAAGCTGGGACAGCGCATCCCGAATCGCCGCGGCCTGCGGACCGGCGGCCTGCTCGGCGAGCGGCAGGAGAGCACGGACGGCCTCGATGGCGAGCCTGACCTGGCCGACATCGCGCTCATCTTCAGTCCCGGGGGCCAGGCCCGTGCGGCGCATCCCCAGGTTGACGAGCGAGACGATCTGCTCGAGCAGGATCTGCTCGATGCGGATCTTCTTGATCTCGGCCTCGTAGGCGGCGCGGAGTTCCTCTTCTGACGGTTGATCGGTGGCGCTCATCGGATCTGGTCCTCCTCCCGCTGGGTTGGGGTCATGTTCGTGGCGTCTCCAGGACTCCAGAGTATGTCTCGCGCGTCTGGGCCTGGACCGCCGCGTAGGTCTCCTCCAGGCCGACGCCGGACTGAAGCATCTGACGCTGGCGCTGGGCGCCGTTGCGCGAGGGTAGGGCGACATCGATCGCGAGCTCCGCCCGGACGGGAGCCGTCCACTCCAGGAGCCGCTCGAGCGCCGAGGCCGCCGGGTAGGGCTCGCGGCGCTCGAGATCGAGCAAGTCGCCGTCCAGGCCGTAGCGAAGCGCGCGCCACATGTTCTCCTCGATCATGCGGTTAGGGAGGTCCACGAACGGGACGCCTTCGTCGATGTCACGTGCCGCCTGAGCGACGCAGGCGAGGATCAGCGCCGCCAGGGCGTCTGATTCGGGAGCCGTGGCCTGCGCGTCACAGATCCTGACCTCGACGGTGCCGAACGCGAAATGGGGCCGGATCGACCACCACACCTGGGTGTACTCGACGATCGACCGCGTGTCCACGAGCATCGAGATGTAGTCGGCGAACGCGTCCCAGTTTCCGAAAGCATCGGGTATGCCGCAGCGCGGAAAGCTCTTGGTGAAGATCTGGGTACGCGCGCTGTGCAGGCCCGAATCGCGTCCGTCGAGGAATGGGGAATTTGCCGAGATGGCAAGCAGCACCGGGAGGACCGGGCGCAGCCGATCGCACACCAGCACCGCCCGGTCGGCGCCTCTCACGCCGACGTGAACATGCAGCGAGAAGGTGTTGTTGCGCCGCGCCACGTACTGCAGGCCGTCTTCGACCCGCCGGTAATGCTCGGTCTGGATGATCTGCTGGTCCCGGTAATCGGACCACGGGTGCGTACCCGTCGACCCGAGCTCGACTTCCTGCTCGCCGGCCAGTGCGAAAAGCCGCCGGCGCCGGTCGGCCTGGGCGTTCCGCGCAGCCGTCAGATCCTCGCCCCGCCCCGACCTGATCTCGATCTCGGAGGAGATCAGCTCCCCGGAGATCGACTCGGCGAGAACAGGATCGGCGAGGGCCGCCTGGCTGAGCTGCGCGAAGCTGGGAACCAGGGCGAGCCCGACAGGATCAAGCAGCGCGAATTCCTCCTCGAGCCCGACCGTGAAGTCGGTCGAGGCGTCAAAGGCCGCACGCGCGGTATCGATGTCAAGCTCCACGGCTGAGGACGGGGGCTAGGTGAGGTAGAAGTAGAGCGCGTAGAGCAGATCGACGGCGGGGCTCGAGGTGTGAACCGTCACTTCGGGGGGGACCTGGAGCAGTGCATCGGAGTAGTTGAAGATGATCTTGACCCCCACCTCGGCCAGCTCGTCGGCGAGCTTTTGTGCCGCCGAGGACGGGACCGCGAGCACGGCGACGACGATGTCCTGATCCTCGACGACCGACCGCAGCTCGGTGTTGTGACGGACCTCCAGCGCCCCGATCCGGCTGCCCACCCGCTCGCGATCGACATCGAAGACCGCGACCACGCGAAAGCCGTGGTCGGCGAAGATGTCGGAGGTCGCGATCGCGGTGCCGAGGTGGCCGGCGCCGAACAAGGCGATGTTGTGCTGTCCGGCGGTGCGCAGAATCTTGCGGATCTGGCTTACCAGCGATTCGACGTTGTAGCCGACGCCGCGCTTGCCGAACTTGCCGAATCCCGAGAGGTCGCGCCGGATCTGGGTCGAGTTGACGTGCGTGTAGTCGGCGAGCTCCT
>JBAPXO010000443.1:0-2442 GCA_049284255.1 Solirubrobacteraceae bacterium
GGCCGAGGCGGGCGCCGGCGGCGTGGCCGAGGCGGGCGCAGGGGTCGTCACGGGGACGCCAGCCGGGTGGGCAGGAGCCTGCCCGACACGTGGTCTCACGACCGTGGTATCGAGAGCGGCGACGGGCGCGTCGACCAGGAGGGTGGTGTTCCCGAATTGGATCCGCGCTCCATCGGGGACGAGCTCTTGTCCGGTGATCCTGTGCCCGTTGACCCATGTGCCGTTGGTCGACCCGAGATCGTCGACCTCAAGGCCCCGGTCGGTCGGCCGCAGCCGGAGGTGACGCCGGGACGTGTCGTCGTCGTCGAAGATGAGATCGGCGCCCGCTCGGCCGAGCGTCCGCTCGCCGTCGATTGTCAGCCGCTCACCGTCCCGAGGCCCCCCGGTAATCAAAAGCGTCGCATGTGGCTGTGACATTTGCCCCCCCCGGCATAAGTGGTTCGACGCCAGCGGCCCGTGGGGCCTAGCCGTCGCTATAAGAGAGGAGCATCCGCCTCAGCACTGTGCCGAAACTGGCCCCCCGGCCCATTTCGTGCGCAAAGGTTAACACTCCCCCGGACGGTGTCGAGGTCGGGGCTGGCAGCCGATCCCAAAAGTTAACACTCTCCCGGAGGGTGTCGCGGTGGGGGCTGGCAACCGATGTCGATCAGGTGGCGAACGAAGCCGACGCGATCGCGATCGGGATGGAACGGGTCGATGCCATCGCGCAGCAGCGCCGCCACCCGCTCGATGTCGAACAGTAATGCGAGCTTGCCCGGCGGGTCATCCCACTCGCCCGAGTCGTAGCGCTCGGTCCAGGCCGCGAGGGCCGCCAGCGCCTCGACCTGGATGTCGTCCTCCCACCACTGCGATCTGACCGCCAGGCGATAGCGCACACGCATCGCGCAAACGTCGCTCCACAGTCGCTCAAACCACAGCCATCGCTCCCGCGGAAGCAGCCCGCGCCAGGTCAGCGGCCAGCGCACGCTCTCGCCCTCGTCCCAGCCGTCATCACGGGGGACGTCGTCGGGCCAATCATCGGGTCCCTGCCAGCTCATGGCTGCGCCAGCCTCCGCAACCGGCGATCCGAAAACCACATCCGCAGGGCCACCACTGCCGGTGGAATCCGCCCGTAGAGCAGCAGCGCATGCCCGGGGCGCAGCTGGCGCAGAGCCTCTGGCGCGATCAGCGGGCGGCGGCGCAGTCCCGTGGTTCGGCTCGCCCCGCCGGAGCCGGTGCTGCGCGTGACCTCGCGCGTCTCCTCTTCACCCGCGAGCCCCGAGAAGTAGCGCAGCGTGTCGAGGTCAGCGACGCCGGGCAGCAGCATCCGGGCCCGGTGGCTGTTGACGACCGTCTCGGCCTGGCGGCCGTAGCGGCTGCGCGCCTGGGCGAGGTCGTGGAAGATCGAGACGAGCTGGATGTTGTGGCTGGGAGCCGTCGAGGCGACCTCGGCGAGATTGGGTAGGGGTGCGACGTTCCCGGCCTCGTCGAGACAGAGCAGAAGAGGCAGGTCCAAGCGTCCTCCGGCCAGCGTCGCGCGCTCGTAGGCGCGATCGACGATCTCCGAGAGCAGCGCGAGAAAGATCGGGCGCAGAAGCTTGGACGCCTTGGCGTCGCCGATCAGGTAGAGGGTCGCCCGCTCGTCGAGCAGCCGGTCAGGTGCGATCGCACAGGAGGCCGCTGAGCGCATCACACGGGCGAACCGGTAGGCGCGGAGTAGCCCCTGCGCGGTGGCCTCGATCGAGGAACGTGTCCGGTCAGCCTGGTTCTCGAACGCACGCACAGCGTCGTAGGCGGCGTGGGCTCCCTCGAGCTCGGCGGCGTCGCGCGCCGAGCCGGTGAGCTCGGAGATCGCCTGGTCAAGCTCACGGGAGCCCTGGCCGTAGGTCCAGCGCACCACCGCCTCCATCCCCGCTCCGGTACGGGCCGCGGTGAACAGCAGCGGCGCGAGTCGTTGCTCGGCGGCAATCGCCCAGAAGTCGCCGCCATCGACCCCGCGCTGGTCAAGCTCGCCGGCCGCGGCCAGTCGCCAGGCGACCTCGAGCGCGCCGTCCCAGGTGCCTGCACCCCGCAAGGGCGACCACGTGTCCGCCGTCGCGCCTGAGAGCTCGAAGGGGTCAAAGACGAACACGGGTCCCAGGGCGCGCCGCCGGGATTCGGTGCTCGCCAGCAGGTCGGTCTTGATCGAGGACGCCACGGCGGGCCCATCCCACTCCAGCAGCGCGGGCACGGCGAGCCCCGCCGACTTACCCGATTGCGGGGGCCCGAAGGCCACCAGCGCGTGGCGCTCCTCGGCGTGAAGGAGGCGGCCGCGGTAGCGCCCGAGCGCCAGCCGCCCCGCCGAACTACGCCCGCGCAGAGCGCGCAGCTCCCTCGGACCTGCCCAGCGCGCTCCTCCCGTACGCCGAAACAGGCCCGCCGCCGCCCCGGTCCGGGTGATCGCGGCCGCCACGCCGGCGCCGA
>JBAPXO010000444.1:0-2565 GCA_049284255.1 Solirubrobacteraceae bacterium
GCTCGTCGATCGAAGCGCTAGTGCTAGGCACTCGGAAGGACCTACGATCAGATCGTGAAGACGCTTATGGCCTGCTGCCTGGTGGGGCTAGCTCTCGTAGGGTGCGGCGCCGCTAGCGATCCCAGCACACAAGAAATCACGGCGGCCGCCAAGGCGCCCTTTCTAGCGACCGAGCATCGCGACGTTCGAGCGTTCTGCGAGGCGTACACGCCGGCCGTTGCCCATCAGCTAGCGCTGGACCGTCAGCCCCGAGTCTCGGGCAACTGCGAGGTCGCGATGCGGGCGCTTGTCACCAGCGCACCGCTCGCGAAAGTTGACGGCAGGCTCGCAGGCGGCGTTCGGCTGACTCATGTGGTCGTCAAAGGTAGCCAGGCGACCGCTCTTTCCCGACTGGCATCGACGGCCACTGGCTACAGGGTGAGTTTCACGAAGCGACCAAACGGTCATTGGCAGATAGCCAGCCTTCCTCCCGTCACAGGTCGCCCAACACGCATCGGACGGTCCGCCTCCCCGTAGGCGCCGCTTCTGGTCCGGGCTAATCGCGGTAGCCGACGCTCGAAGCTTGGAGGACGGCGCGCCGGGCGTTGAGCTTGATCGTGATCGTGCTTGACCAGCGTCGAGGTTTTCACGGAGGCAGAAGCTCGCACGCTTCGCAGACCAAGGTCAGCCCCGGCGTGTCCAAACGACAATCCGGTGACCGAGGTCGGCTGACGAAGCACCGAGCAGGCGACGGTTGCGCTGCTGCCACGTGCCATCTTCGAGATCGGCACTAAGCCGCTCGAGCCCCGCCTTGACCTCGTCGCCCGGTAGGCGATCGAACAACGCCATCGATGACCTGACCTCAGGATCAAGCAGGGCGTGCGGTCGCTTCCAGAACGCCTGGACGAATCCGTCCTGACAGTCGTCGGGGATCATGACCGGGCGGACGTCGGCGCCGGGAAGCATCGAGAGAAGGTCGGCGACCGGGGCGAACAGCTCCTTGCCCTCTGGGAAGTAGTCGCGGATCAGCCAGTAGCTGTCAGCAGTCGCCGAGTCGACGGTAAGCAGCACGACTGCGCGGCGCGCCACGCGTCTCATCTCGGCAATCCCACGCTCTCGGTCAGACCAGTGAAAGTCGGTGTAGACGCCCATGGCAACGTCGACGCTGGCGTCGCCGAAGGGCAGCGCTTCGGCGCTGGAGGCGACGCACGGCGCCGCGCCGGCGGGGCGTCGCGCTCTCATCGCCGGCGCAGGCTCGACGGCGATCACGTAACAGCCAGAGGGCTCGTAGGAGCCGGTGCCGGCGCCGACGTTGAGAACGCTGCGAGCGTCGCCGATCGCCGAGGCGAGAAGGTCGCCGATCCGCGGGTCGGCGCGCCGCGCCTGCGGATAGCTCGAGCCAAGACGTTCGTAGAGATCGCCGGTCACGATCTGCACCGTAAGCGCGGTTGCGCCGCAAGGTCAACCAAGACATGGCGTAGGCCAGCCCGTCGCTGTCGCGGTTGGGCGTCCAGCGAGGCAGCCGCTCTCCGCCGAAGGCCGCCGGCCATGTGACTAGGCGGCGTCTCGACGGTATCGACCAGCGGACGCTCGCCGCGGTTCTCCGGACCGCCGCCGCTGTGAGGAGCGTGTCTCAGTTGGGAACGCTCATGCCCGCATCGGCGTTCGCGACCTCGCTCGTGTCGGGCCGGCGGTTGACCGCACCTGGTGAGCCTGAGAGTTTGGACCGGATGCGATGCCCCGGAATCTGTCGGCAAACCCTGGGGGTGGTGTGCGCGGGTGGCGCCTTGGCGTTGAGCGGTTGCGGCTCCGCGAATCCGTGTCAAGGAATCAGATTCGGCGCGTCCGTACCTCCGACACTCACGATTCGAGGCTCCCTGGCGCGGCTTAGCGGGTCCACCGGAGCTTTGATCGCAAAGACATCTGCGCGATCTACGGCCGGCCTCGCTCGATACGCAGGCTCGCGCGCGGCGAGCAAGCTTGGGCTTATGGTCCTGGCGTTGGGATCCTCAACGTGCCCAGGGCAACCCGATACCGCTTCAGCCACGACGGCGGACGCGTGATTCTCAGGCGTGGCGTCGTCGTGCGGATCGAGATGGGAACTGAGAAATCGAGCTCTCCGGTCGGCGGATAGCTCGCGGACGATCGTCCTGCCAGGCCCAGACGCGCTATGGCCGACAGCGTCCGCAAGGGAGCCCAAGCGCACGGGCTCATCGTCGGAGGCGATCGCTGACGCGTTACGGTAGTTGCGTCGTGGATGATGAGCTGATCGAGCTCCTCGGCGAGCAAATCGCCTACTACCGTGCTCGTGCAACCGAGTACGACCGCACCGCCCCAATCGTAGGTGAGGATGGCTACCCCGAGCTGGTGGCGGCGCTTGAGCGCTTTGCGCCTCGTGGTCGAGTGCTGGAGCTGGCCTGTGGTACTGGCCGATGGACCGAGGCGCTCGCCAAGCATGCCACGGAGCTAACGGCGGTGGACGCCTCAGCAGAAATGCTCATGACAAGCCGGACGCGAGTTGAGCGTACGGATGTGCGTTACGTTCAGGCCGATGTGTTCACCTGGGCTCCCTCGGAACGCTATGAC
>JBAPXO010000445.1:0-13594 GCA_049284255.1 Solirubrobacteraceae bacterium
CGCCGGAGCCATGACAGAGAACTCGCTTGACCTCTTCCTGCGGGCGGCACGCGCGCACGCGCTGCTCACCGCCGAGGAGGAGATCGAGCTTGCCAAGCGCATCGAACGCGGCGATCTCGCTGCCAAGGAGCGCATGATCAACGCCAACCTTCGGCTGGTGGTCTCGCAGGCCCGTCGTTACCAGGGCCACGGGCTGCCGATGGAGGACCTCGTGCAGGAGGGGATGCTGGGCCTGATTCGCGCGGTCGAGAAGTTCGACTGGCGCCGCGGGTTCAAGTTCTCCACCTACGGCACGTTGTGGATCCGGCAGGCGCTGCAGCGTGGTCTGCAGAACCACGGCCGGACGATCCGCCTCCCGGTGCACGTCGCACAGCGTCAGACCAAGGTCCGCAAGGTCGAGTCTGAGCTGTCGACGAAGCTGGGCCGCGAGCCGACCGACGAGGAGATCGCGGCTGAGGCCAAGATCGACGTCGACGAGGTGGCCGAGCTGCGCGAGCTGACGCGCGGACTGACGAGCCTGGATCAGCCGGTCGGCGAGGACGGCGAGACGTCGTTCGGCGATCTGCTGGCCAGCGAGCGTCCCGAGCCCGAAGAGGAGGTCGAGGACGCTGAGCGTCAGCAGCTCATCAGCGGAGCCGTGTCTCAGCTGCCTGAGGCCGAGCGCAACGTCATCCGTCTGCGCTTCGGACTTGCCGGAGCTGAGCCGCTCAACCTGCGCCAGACCGGAATCGAGCTCGGAATCCCGCTCTCCAAGGCGCGGGAACTCGAGCAGCAGGGGCTCAGCCGCCTGGCGGGGAGCTCCAGCCTCGAAGAGCTGCGCCGCGCGGCCTAACCCGCCGCGACACCAAGCTGCCAACCGGCCGCGATCACGGGTGAGATCCCGGGTCGCGGCCGGTGGTCTTTAAGGCGTCGTCGGCAGGGAGCACCTCGAAGCTGTCGAGCGCCTTAATCGCAGCCATGCCGGCATCTCCGCCGGCGGCCGTGTCGGGGTCGTCGTCCAGGCGCGCCGAGTAGATCGACTGGACGCCGAGACGCCGCGCGATCACCGTGGCCTCGATCACCGCCACCAGCGTCGGCGCCATCAGCGAATCGAAGTTGCGCGTCAGCTCGAGCACGAGTACCACCCCGGAGAGCGGGCCCTGCATCGAGGCCGCCAAAAACGCTCCGCCCCCGATCACGGCGTAGCTGCCGAGCGTCCCACCGTGCCAGATGTGCGTCCAGACCGTGCCCAGAATGCCCGCCAGGAGGACACCGATCGTGAGCGTCGGGGTGAACAGACCGCCCGGCGAGCCCGCGCCCAGGCACCCGGCCGTAGCCAGCGGCTTTAGGACCAGGAGCACGCACAGGAGGCCGAAGGAGACACTGCCCAGGGCCTCGAGCTGGACCACCCCCTTGCCGTTGCCCAGCAGCTCGGGGTACTTGGTGGAAACGACGCCGAGGATGCCAAAGATCACGAACGGAGCGGCGATCCGTGTCCGCCGTCCCGTCGGGCGGTGGGTCGCTGCGAACTGGACCAGGCGCACCCAGCAGATCGCCACCACCCCGATCACCGGGCCGGCCAGCAGCGCCCAGACGAGCTGAGCAGGATGCACGGCGTAATGAGGAAGGCGGTAGGTGGCGGCCGTCCCCAGAAAGATCCACGCCGTCGCGGTGGCGACCACCGATGTGGCGAGCGCCGGCAGGACGAGGGGAAGGGCAACGGTGCCGAGGAGGACCTCGAGGGCGAACAGCGCCCCTCCCAGAGGCACGTTGTAGACGGCGGCGAACCCCGCCCCCGCACCCGAGGCCACGAGCAGCCGCCGTTGCCATAGGGGCAGCTGCGCCCAATCTGACAGCCGGCTTGCGGTGGCGGACCCGACCAGCTGAGGCGCCGCCTCGCGACCCAGGGACACCCCGAGGGCAACGGTCACGATCGAGAGAACAGCGCGGCCGATGCTGGCCACGAAGTCGAGCTTGGCGCCGTTGAGCCACAGGGCCTCCGAGACCTCGGCGCCACCCGAGGTGGGCAGACGCCGCAGGACCACTGTCCCAATGACCACGACTACGGCGGCGATCAGGAGCGCGACGATGCGCCGCCATGGCGCCGCCGCGCTGACGCCGTCCAGGAACGGGCCTGAGTGATAGCCGTAGGCGAGATGCTCGACTACGTGCAGCAGACCCACCAAGGCTGCCGCCCCAAGGCCCGAGGCGATCCCCAGGACCACGATGATCCCCCAGAACTGAGGCGTATAGGAAGCCAGGATCCCGCGGCCGGGAACGTTGGGCTGGTGGGAGAACCACCGTGCTGGCGGCACCCGCGGCGGCGGCGGCCCCGCCCGGGGCTCGGTGGTCGCCGGACTCACGAAGACGCCGAGCTCACGAAGACGCTGGGCTCCGGCGATCCGGATGCTCGAGGCGTTGGCCGTGCTCCGCCCAGGCGGGGACACCCCCGTCGACGACATGGATAACGTTGCCGGCGCCGTACCGGCGCAGGAGGCTCGCCGCGGTGGCGGCGCGCTGACCGGAGGCGCACATGACCGCCACGGCGCTGTCGGGATCGATGCCCTCGGGCACGCCCTTGATGTCGTGCCACGGGACGAAGCTCGCTCCAGGAATCCGCTCGGACTCCCATTCGCCGCGTTCGCGCACATCGAGGATCTGGATCTCGGCTCCCGCCGCCACCCACCGAGCGAGCTCTCCGACCGAGACGCGCTGTAGCTGCTCGGCGGGCCGTCCCTCCTGGCGCCAGCTCGTCATCCCGCCCTGGAGGTACCCGGCGACATCGTCGATCCCCACGGCCGCCGCCAGCCTCCCGGCTTGGGCGCCGTCGGCGTCATCGCGCCCGATCACAACCACGGTCTGCCCGGAGGTGGCGAGCCATGCCAGCTTGCTGCCGAACCCCGCGCGAGTCATCGGGATCGATACCGATCCGGCGATGTGGGCGTCGTCGAACTGCTCATCGGTGCGCACGTCGACCAGGAGGGCATCGTCCTCGTGGTGGCTTTGCACCTGGCGCGGGGTGAGCGGCGGGATCTCGGCCTCGTCGATCACCAGCGGGCCGGTATTGACGGCGACGATGGCCTCGAAGTTTGGCGGCTGCGGTCCGAGGCCGGCCAGGACCTGACCGACGAACTCGTCCTCGTCGGAGATCGCGAGCACCGGGTTGTGCCGGCGCTCGAAGCCGATCGTGGAGGCGATCTTCATGTCCATGCCGGGCCCTCCGCACATCGAGCCCCCGAGGTGACCCGGCCACACCTCGACGATGTCGTCAAGCGACAGAAGCTGACGATGCAGCGAGCGGAATATCTCCCGCGCGCCCTCTGCCTTCTCGATCGCCAGATCAGGACGCGCCACGTCGCCGACGAAGAGTGAATCGCCGGTGAGCACCGCCCATGGTTCGCGCCCACGTGCGGTATCGATGAGCAGATAGGCCGTGTGCTCGGGCCGGTGGCCCGGTGTGTGCAGCGCACGGATGGTCAGGGCTCCGAGCGCCAGCTCCTCGCCGTCACGGACCGGCACGTGCTCGTAGCCGGCCCCCGCCTCAGGATGGATGTGGATCCGGGCGCCGGTGGCCGCGGCCAGGCGGCCGTGGCCGGAGACGTGGTCGGCGTGGTTGTGGGTCTCGAGGACGTGCTCGATGGTCACGCCCATGTAGCGGGCGAGCTCGAGGTACTCGTCGACCTCCAGGCGCGGGTCGACAACGGCCGCGATCCCCGCGTCTTCGTCGCCGATCAGGTAGGACGCGCAGCCGAGGTCGTCATGCGTGATCTGGCGAAAGATCATCTGCGCAGTGCTCCTGATCGGTGGGCGACGTCGCCTTAAGGCTCGCAGGTTTTGGCCTACGCTACGCTTGCCGCGTGTCCTCGCTTCGCTACCGCCGAGTGGTGGTCAAGCTCAGCGGACGTGCCTTTGCCGGGGCCGCCGCTTTCGGGCTCGATTCCGAGGCGCTCGGATACGTCGCCGATCAGCTGATCGCGGCTCGGTCGCTGGGGGTCGAGGAGGCCGTCGTGGTCGGGGGCGGAAACTTCTTCCGCGGCAACGTCGCCTCGGAGTGGAGCATCGAGCGCGCCGAGGCCGACAACATCGGGATGCTCGGAACCGTGATGAACGGGATCCTCCTGCGCGGGGTCCTCAAGCACCGCGGCCTCGAGGATGTCCGCCTCATGACCGCGTTGCCGATGCCCGCGATGGCCGAGCCCTTCATCCGGCTTCGGGCGCTCTCGCATCTGGCGCGCGACCGGATGGTGCTCCTCGGCTGTGGGATCGGCCAGCCCTACGTGACGACCGACTACCCGGCCGTCCAGCGGGCGATCGAACTGCGCGCCGACGCCATCCTGCTCGCCAAGCACGGCACCGACGGGATCTACGATCGCGATCCCCGCGCCGATCCCGAGGCGCAGCGCTACGACTCATTGGGCTATAGCGACGTCCTAGAGCGCGACCTTCGCGTCATGGATCAGGCCGCCATAGTCCTCGCGCGCGACTACGAGCTGCCGCTGCACGTGTTCGACTTCGACGAGCGCGATGCGATCTCGGCCATCTGTCAGGGCGAGAACCGCGGCACCTACATCTCGCCTTCGACGACGCTGGTCAAGACGGCCCCGGCGCCCGTCGGCTGAGCTTCGACAACCTTGATGCGGTCCGGCCGTGTGCGGACCTTCCCGGTTCTGCTGGGCGGTGTGGTGCTGCTCGCGATCAACCTCCGCCCGGCGGCCGCCAGCGTAGGCCCGCTCCTGCACCGCATCCAATCCGACCTCGGCCTTTCCTCGGGGTGGGCGGGAGCCCTGACCACGCTGCCGGTGCTGTGCTTTGGGTTGATGGCCCCGCTGGCGCCGGTCCTGGCGCGGAGGTGGGGCGTGCACCGCTCGGTCGCAGGCTCCGCGGCGTTGCTGCTTGTGGGGATGCTCGTCCGGCTCATCCCCGGCGTGGGTTTCCTGTTTCTCGGGACGGCCGTGGCTGGGACGGCGATCGCTACCGGGAACGTCCTGGTGCCGGTGCTGGTGCGCCGCGACTTCCCCCACCGCATGGGAACCGCGATGGCGCTTTACACGACCTCGCTGATCGGCTTCGCGGCTCTGTCCGCCGGCCTCACGGTACCCCTCGCCGACGCACTAGGCGGTGGGTGGCGCCCAGGGCTGGCGGTGTGGACGATTCCGGCTGCGGTGTGCACGTTGGCATGGCTTCCCGTTCTGCTCCGCCGACATCGCTCGCCAGCATCAGTTGGCTCACACCAGCCGGCGCCCGCTGTGAGGCCATCGGCGGGTGCGAGCTCCATCCGTATCCTCCTGCGATCTCGCCTGGCCTGGGAGGTGACTCTGTACTTCGCGTTCCAGTCGGGCATCTTCTATGCGACCCTGGCCTGGCTGCCGAGTATCTTCCGCAGTCACGGCGCCAGCGAGGCCCACGCCGGACTGCTGCTCAGCCTCTCGTTGGTCGTCGGCGTGATCACCGCCCTCACCGTCCCGGGATTAGCGACGCGGGCCCGCGATCAACGCTGGCTCGTAGCCGCGTCATGCGTCCTGACCGCGATCGGACTGACCGGGATCCTCGTTGCGCCGATGTGGGCTCCCTACCTGTGGGCGGTGATCCTCGGCCTCGGCGAGAACGCCGCTTTTCCGCTCTCGCTGATGTTGATCGTGCTCCGCGGGGGCGATGTCGCCACTACCGAGAGCCTGTCCACGCTCTCGCAATCGGTTGGCTATGGCCTGGCCGCGTTCGCCCCATTGGCGGTGGGTGCGCTCCACGGTCTGACGGGATCCTGGGCGCCGGCCCTGATCATGCTTCTGGCCCTGGCAGTCCCCGAGCTGGCAATCGGTCTTCAGGCGGGGCGCAGCCGTACACTGGCCGACCCCGGCGCCGCGCGCCAGCCACCACCGCGCATGATCGCCGGAGACCGAGCATGAGCGAACCCCTTGTCTATGACCGCGCCAACCCCTTGCAGCGGGGTGTGCGCCGCTTCGCAGCCAGCGGCCCCGGGGCGTGGCTGTTCGCGCGCGGGGCGCCCCACATCGATCGCCCGATTCACCGCCTGACCCGTGGGCGCTACACCCTCGCCAGCCTGCTCTCGGGAATCCCGGTGGTGATGCTGACCACCACCGGCGCCAAGAGTGGGCAGCCGCGGACCGTTCCGGTTCTCGGCATCCCGGCTCACGACGAGCTGGCGGTGATCGCCTCCAACTTCGGCCAGCATCGCCATCCGGCCTGGTACTACAACCTCCGCGCCCATCCTGAGGCCGAGATCGCGGTCGACGGCGTCCGGCGTCGAGTGCGTGCGGTCGTGGCCGAGGGGGAGCGCCGAGACCGGATCTGGCAGGAGGGGTTACGCGTGTATCCCGGCTTCAGCCAGTACGAGCGCCGCGCCTCGCACCGGGACATCTCGATCTTCGTTCTCGAATCGGACTGAGACAGCCTTAACGTCCAACCGGGACCGAGGGGGCTAAAGGGACCGCCGTCCGCAGCCGAAATATGGAGCGATGTGGGTGCGCGTCGCCGTCTCAAAACTCGCTGCGATCATCGGTTGCCTGGTCAGCCTCGTGGTCGCCGTCGGCCTGTCGGGCCACGTTGCCTCCGCGGCCGCTGATCCGTCGGTCAAGGTTTCGGTTCCGGGAACCGTCTCCCTCGATCAGCCGGCGTACACCGCTCACGAGAACCAGGGCTACCTGACGATCACCATCGTTCGGACCGGCGATCTCAGCCAGGAGGAGCATGTCGGCTACGGGGTCAAGCGTCAGGACGCGCAGCCGGGAATCGACTTCGACATCGTCCCCAACACCTATGCGGTCTTCGCCCCCGGACAGAGCACCTACACCTTCCAGGTGCCGATCCTCGATCGTGGCATGGACGCCACGCCAGTCCACGCGCTCGCCTACCTTTACGGCTCATATCCGGATGTCCTGGGGGCCAACCACAACTCGCTGGTCACGATCCTCCACGACGATCCGCTCGCGCTCCGTGATCTGACCAACCCGCTGGGCGTCTCCACGCCCGTGACCGGCAACCCGCTCGCCGGGGCCAAGCTCTACGTGGACCCCGACTCCCCAGCTGCGCTTGCCGCGCGCAGGTACAGGCGCTCCAAGCCGAAGTGGAGCAAGCTGCTTGACGTGATCGGAGACGCCCCCGGCGCCCATCGCTTCTACATGTGGAACATGGGCAACAACGTGGCTGGGCGGGTCGCCCACTACCTCGAGGGCACCCAGCAGCAGCAGCCCGGGACGACCGTATTGCTCTCCACTTACAGCCTCGTCCACAAGCACTGTGGATATACGTCGACCCCGGCGATGGAGGCCCGCTATGACAACTTCATCCAGCACGTGGCGCAGGGCATCGGCAACTTCCACGTCGTCTTCTTCCTCGAGCTCGATTCTTTGATCACCGCCCCGTGCCTGAACCGAGGCCAGCTCGCGATCCGCGACGCCGAGCTCAAGTACGCGGCGTCGGTCCTGGAAGCCGACCCGCACGTGCTCGTTTACCTCGACGGCGGAGCCGCCGACGCAGCGGGTGCGGTCCGCCAGGCTGGCTTCCTTCGCGGCGCCGGCGTCGCTCAGACCCAGGGCTTCTTCCTGAACTCGACCCACTTTGACTGGACGACACGCGAGATGCACTACGGCCAACAGATCTCGAGCCTCCTGGGTGGCGCGCACTTCATCATCAACACCGGCGAGAACGGCCGTGGGCCGTTGCATCCAAAGAACCGGGTGAAGCAGGGCAACGAGGTGCTCTGCAATCCGCCCGGGCGCGGGCTCGGCCCGTCGTCGGTCGTCGGCGACGTGGCACAGGCCACCGGCTACGCGGACAACGACGGGCTGCTGTGGTTCACGAATCCCGGCGGCAGTGGAGGCCAGTGTGTGCCCGGGGCGCCGCCCACCGGGGTCTTCTGGCCCGCCTACGCGGTCAAACTGGCCAAGAACCGGGTCAGCCGGATCGCCGGGCCAGACGCCAGGCAGCTCCGCCGGGCGCACTAGGGCCTCGCCCTAAGCCGGGCGCACTAGGGCCGCGCGCTAAGCCTGGTGCACTAGGGTCGAGCGGCCGACCAGTCGCGCAGCTGCGCCACCAGGGCATCGAGGCTGGACGCGAGCGCCCCGCCGCTGTCGCCGATGAAGGCCCGGAGCTGGAGGTTGAGGCTCCCTCCCTCCTCGCCGTTTTGGCGCAGATCGGAGCGCAGCCCAAAGCAGGTCAGCCCCAGCGCGGCGCCGTAGCCGAGCTCGGCGACCGTACCTGAGTCGGGCTCCTGCCCGTCCAGGTAGGCGGCCAGGAGCTCGCTGGAGCGAATCGCCTCAGCGTTGCGGCGCCCGATGGTCAGGTGCAATTCGGCCTCCCGCCCCTGCCCAACCGCCGCCGCCAGCTCGTGTGCGGCGGTCAGCGCCCAGGGGTCGACGGGCTCGACGACCGAGGCGAGAGCGGGAAGGTACACGCGGCGGTAGTAGTCGCGCCCGGCCTCGGTGAAGCCAAGCGGGCTGGCGATGTAGCAGCGCGGGAGCCGAGTCGGGGTGGCCGGCGCGGGCATGGTCCGATCCTCGCAGAGCCCGAGTCAAAAGGTTGACGCGAGGCCGTCATGCCTCTATATTAGAGGCATGAGTAATCCCTGCGTCGCGGAGCTCTGGCAGGTCGGCGATCTCCGTTCGCTGGCCCTCCTGCTTGCCGACGACGTGACCTTCTCGAGTCCCGTGGCCGACTACCACGGCCGCGCGGACGCCGCTCACCTCCTGACCCTGATCCCGAGCGTCGTGGATGACTTGGCGCTCGGGGACCCGGCTTTGGCCGGGGGCGTCCGCTTCACGAGCCTCTCGGCCTCGGTCGACGGACACCCGCTCGAAGGCCTGTTGCGCGAGCGCGAGGACGAGCAGGGGAAGCTGGCGCACGTCACGCTGTTCCTGCGGCCGTATCACTCGCTGAAGATCGCGATCCAGGCGATGGGACAGCGCCTGGCCGAAGCGCCCCTTCCGAGCACTCGCCCGGCCGACGGAGGATGACGGGGCCGCGACCCGGCAGACGGGTTCGGGGGTCGAGCACCGGTCGGCCCGTCATGGCGCTGTTCGACCTGGTCGGCCGGCGTTGGACACTGCGGATCATCTGGGAGCTTCACCAGGCGCCGGCGCCGCTGACCTTCCGCGCCCTGCGCGAGGCGTGCGGCGCGATCTCCTCCAGCGTCCTGACGCGACGCCTGGGGGAGCTCGACGACGCGCTGATCGTCGAGCACACCGGATCCGGATACGCGCTGACCGAGACGGGCGAGCAGCTGGTTGTCAGCCTCGCTCCGGTGCTGAGCTGGTCTGAGGAGTGGTCTCGTCGGCTGACGGGCGGTCGACTAAGGACTTCCTGACCCGCGAGGCGTCCTCGCCGGACCGTACGGTTGCCGGCGAGTTCGGATGCCGATCTTCCTGTTCTTCTCTCGGGTGTTCGCGACCGCCAGGCATTACCGCGTGGTCGCCTTGCTCGCGACCGCGTTCCTGATCGTCCTCATAGGAGCCGGGCTCTTCGCGCTGAGCCAGGGCATCAGCTACGCCGCCGGGCTGTACTGGGCAATCACCACCGCCACCACTGTCGGCTACGGCGATATCACGCCCCACAACGTATTCGGGCGAGTCATCGCCTCGGTAGTCATGCTCACCACGATCCCGATCGTCGGAGCCGTGTTCGCGATGGTCGCGGGCGCCTCCGCGGTCGTGTATGTCCGGAGGATCCTCGGAATGGAAAGTCATCTGCCTGCAGAGCCCTACACGATCATCTTCGGCCTTCACCCGATCGTTCCCCAGGTCGTGCTCGAACTGGCGCGGGCGGGCGACCCCACCGTGCTCGTCGCTCACACGCGCCCGCCGGGCGTACCCGATTCCGTCGAGCTCGTGGCCGGGGACCCGACCGACGACGAGGTCATCGCGCGCAGCCAACCCGACCGCGCCAACCGGGCGCTGATCGCTTGCATCCACGAAGCCGACACGCTGGTAGTCGCGGTTACGCTGCACAGCCTCGCTCCCAACCTCCGGGTCTACGCGCTGACCCAATCACGAAGGGTTGCCCGCGCGTTGACCGAGCTGGGCATCACTCACACCCTGGCCGGCGACGAACTCCTCGGGCACACCATCGCCAAGAGCCTCGAGACGCCGGAGGCCGGCGATCTCATGCTCCAGCTCGTGGAGGCCACTGGCTACTGCCTCGAGGAGCAGATCGTCGACGAGTCTCTGGCCACCCAGTCACTCAGCCGGGCCCGCGCCACCCCCGGGCGACTTGTGCTCGGGATCGCGCGCGACGGCCAAGTCGACCTCGGCGTGGGAGACGATCCGACGCTGGCCGCCGGCGATCGGCTGATCGTCCTGCACGAGCGCGCCTGAACCAGACCCGGCATCCAGACTCGCGGCGGGTGACTCGCCGCGGAGGCCCCGACGCCACTGCATGAGCACGGCGTGGACGTGCTCGGCGCCGACGATTCGCTCGGCGGGAAGCGGCAGCTCGACCGGCGAGAAGATGAAGGGCTCGGTCTGCGGGCCGCCCAGACCGCCATGGAACGAGATCAGCTCCTCGAAAGCGCACCCCTGCTCGAGCTCAGGGTCATAGAAGCTCCCGATCATCAGATCGGCGACGTGCTCGAAGCCGTCGGTCCGCCGCAGGAGCCCGGGAGCGGCGGCAGAGAACTGCGCCAGCGGATCCTCGCCCTCGATCCGGTCCTCACGGAGGTAGTGGGCGCCCGCGGGACCGAGCACGACCGGTCCGTGGCGTTCGGATGAAACCAGCAGGAACCCGATGTGCGGATGCTCGCGCAGCGTTGGGACAAGGCGCGGATGACGCTCTGAGATCTCCTCCAGGGTGAGCCGGCGACGCTCCTCCATCAGGTAGACGAGTCCCAGGTTTCCCGAGCCGAGCACGACGACCTGCTGTTCGCCAACCGCGTCGTCATGGGCGCCGGGCGCTCCGCCCGTGGCCTCGGTCACGGCGTGTCCGAATGCGGCATCACTCTCGTCGCCTTCTGTAGCCGGGCGGGCGACGGTTACGCGTTCGACCGAGCGCTGCACCAGGTCGGCGAGGTCGTAGCCGTTGCGCTGCTTGAAGGTCGCGCCCTGGGTCTGACCGTGATCGGAGAGCACAACGAGCTTGTACGGGCGCGGGGCAAAGCGCCGTGCGCGCTCGATCCGTGCGAAATGCTGGTCGAGCTTGCGCAACGCCTCCAGGGTGTCAGGGCGCTCGAGCCCCGAGTGGTGGGCGACCTCGTCGTAGCTCGAGAAGGTGGCGTAGACGGCGGGGCGGCCTCGCATCATGTCGGTCAGGACGCCGAACACGATCAGGTCCCGTACGGCGACGCACAAGCCGGCGCGCAGGAACGCGTAGCGCACGGTGCGCCGGCCCCGGGGATGGACGTCCCGACGTTTCTGGCGCACCGCCGCCACCCGCTCCAGGATCACTTCCCAGACGAACAGGACAAGCACGCGGGTGACGTTGAAGCCGTTCGAAAAGAACGCGCGGTACCCCGGATTGGCACGCCGCTCGGCGGCGATCCGGCTCACGGTCAAGATCGCGTCGTCGGCCTCGCCCGAGAACAGATTCCCGCGGCTGGCACCGTCGTCGCGCAGCAGGCCGTCGCCGGTGACCAAGCGTCGCTCGATCGCCTCGCAGTCGGCCGGCGACGAGCAGGCCACGATCTTGCCGGTCTCCTTCTCGACCCATCGGAAGGCGGGGATGTTGTCGTTGTTGCCGAGGAGGATGCCGGCCTGACTGGCGCCCGTCTGCGAGCTGAGATCGGGCTCCCACTCCGTCAGATGATGGGTCCCGCTGCTGTGCCACCGGGCCATCGTCGGAACGTGGCCGTCGCGCATCGCCCGCGCCAGGACCGGGAGGGCGAGCCCGTCGATCTCCAGGAAGATGATCCCCGGCACATCGGTGTTGACCCTCTGCCCCTGCCGAGCAGCCACGACCCTGATGACCCGCAGCATGTAGTTGTCGTCGTCGTTGACGCCCAGGATGACCTCGAGCACGACCGTGGCGGCCGCGATCAGCAGCGAGGCCAGCAGTGCCCAGCCGAAGGAGTCCACCTTGATCGAGCTCGGATCGATGTTCGAAGCCAGCAGCAGCATCAGGGGATCGAGGACGAGCACCGCCACGAAACCCAGAGCGATCGTGAACGGCACGCGCAGCGCCGCGATGAGCGGTGGGAGGACGGCATTGAGCAACGCGATCAGCGCGGCGGCGATGAGAGCGTCGGGAAAGAAGTTCTGAACTGTGACGTGGGGCACGAGGCCGGCCGCCACGAACACAGCGACCGCCGACATCAGCCAGTGCAGCGTCAGGCTCAGGGGCCGAAACGGCGGCGCCTGCGGGCGCCAGCGGTCGACTTGACCGTAGTCGGGCTGCCGGGCTAGATCCACGTGCTCAGTATCGACTGTCGGGCCAGCCGGACGTCATCTACATCGGAGGATGCCAGTGCGGTTGGATACACCTATCCCCGAATCGCCACCAGCACCTGCGGTTTCGCCACTCGCGATCAGATGGCTCGGTCACGCCACCGTCCTGCTCGAGGTCGACGGGGTGCGCCTGCTCACCGATCCCCTCCTGCGACCGCGCGCCGGGCCGCTGGTGCGACTCGCGCGCCCGGTGGGACCACCGTCCGTTGGTCGGGTCGACTGCGTCCTGCTGTCCCATTTGCACTCCGACCACGTCGACCTCCCCTCGCTACGCAGCCTGGGTACCTCGATGCCGATCATCGCCTCCCAAGGCGCCGGCGACTGGCTGCGCCGCGCCGGACTGACCGAGGTGCGGGAGTTGGGGGTCGGCGAGGAGGCGGCGGTGCGCGGCGTCACCGTGGTCGCCACCCTCGCCCAGCACGACGAGCACCGTCGACCGCTGGGGCCGACGGCTGAGGCGATCGGCTATCTGGTGCGGGGATCGCAATCGGTCTACTTTGCCGGCGACACCGATCTGTTTCCGGCGATGGGCCGCCTGCGCGGCGCCGTCGATGTCGCGCTCCTGCCGGTTTGGGGGTGGGGCCCGGACGTCGGCCCCGGGCACCTTGATCCCGAGCGGGCGGCGCGCGCCGCCGCGATCATCGGCCCCCAGGTCGCGATTCCGATCCACTGGGGAACGTTTGCGGTGGCCCGCCCGGCGCGGCGCTCGGAGGACCCGGGATGGCCGGCGCGGCGCTTTGCGGCCCTGACCGAGCAGTATGCGCCCGCCGTGCGGGTCTGCGTCCTGGAGCCCGGCGAGCGCATCGAGCTCTGAGCCCGCCGATGGCGAGCGCTTGCCTCCGGAATAGAGAGCGTTTAGAGTGCCGCGGCCGCCTGGGGTCTGGCGGCTTTCGCAATTCGAGCAAGGGACCGGGCATGAATACAGACTGTTCCGCGGCGGCCAACGCGCGTCGCCGTGTGCTGAACCGAGCGTCGACGCTGGCCGTGATCGCGGCGTCGGTCTTCCTCGCCGCCGGATGTGGAGGGAGCTCCAGCAGCTCGGGGCCCAACAAGGCCAAGTTCTGCGCCGACAACGCCAAGCTCGACAAGGCGACCGCCTCGGCCAGCAGTGCCAGCGCGGTCATCAAGGACCTCAAGAGCGATCAGTCGACGCTCACCGACGCCGCCAAGACGGCTCCCGCCGCGATCAAGTCCCAGGCGCAGGTGCTGGTCACTGCCTCCGACAACGC
>JBAPXO010000446.1:0-12473 GCA_049284255.1 Solirubrobacteraceae bacterium
AACTTCGATGGCATCAGTTGAGCTCCGGAGGTTGGGTCATGACAGTCCGGCGACCGTAACCCGCCTGGGTCTCAGGATCATGGCCACGCTGCGGCGATGCTGTGAACAGCTTGTGATCTCGCCGAGAGCGATCGGTCGCACGCCTTGCGCCTAGTACCCACGATCTCGGTCGCCCGGCTATCGCGGGGCTGGTAGCGTGACCGCGTGATTGGACCGCGTTGGCACCAGAGTCGGGGCGCGGCGAAGCGTGCAGGCCGTCATGCGCGCCGGGTATCGGGGGCAGCTCTTGTCTTCACCGTGATCGGTCTCGTCTGGGCGTCCGGCGCGCTGGCGGTCGTCGGCATCACCAACGCTCGCCAAGTGACCGGCGGCGACCTTCACGCGTGCGCGCTCGCAGCCGGAGGTCGAGTCGAGTGTTGGGGCGATAACAGCAATGGGCAGCTGGGGGACGGCACGGAGACCGAGCGGACCTCACCGGTGGCCGTGACGGGGATCAGGTCGGCCAAGCAGGTTTCTGCCGGCGGGAACCACACGTGCGCGCTGCTGGCTGGGGGCAAGGTCGCGTGCTGGGGGTCCAACAGCGATGGCCAGTTGGGCGACGGCACCACGAAGGATCGGCTCAGACCGGTCGCGGTGAAGGGGATCAGGCACGCGACCATGGTCGCCGCCGGCTTCTACGAAACGTGTGCGCTGCTTGCTGGCGGCACTGCCAGGTGTTGGGGCGGTAACGCCTACGGGGACCTGGGTGATGGGACCGCCCGGGGACCAGAGAAATGTGGCCTTGACCGGTGTAGTCGGCGTCCAGTCGCGGTGCACGGGATCGCGCGCGCCACATCGATCGCCGTGGGTGCTTTCCACGCATGCGCAGCCCTCGCGAATGGTCACGTCAGGTGCTGGGGGTTCAACTACTACGGACAGCTTGGCGACGGCACGCGAACCGACCGCACCAGACCGGTCGCCGTGGCCGGGATCACCACGGCGAGACGTGTCAGCGCCAGCACCCTGCACTCGTGTGCGTTGCTCGCCAGCGGGACCGTGGCGTGCTGGGGTGACAACAAGGATGGGCAGCTCGGCGACGGTACGCTGACCGGCCCGGCGAGATGCGCTGGTACCGCTTGTAGTCCGAGACCGGTCCGCGTGATCGGGATCACCCACGCGAGGCAGATCAGCGCCGGCGGCGACACGTCGAACGAGGGCGACGGCGATCATACGTGCGCGGTGATCGCCAGCGGCACCGTCAAATGCTGGGGCGCCAACTACTCCGGGGAGCTCGGCGACGGGGCGATCATCGATCGCAGCACGCCGGTCTCGGTGCGAGGGGTCAGCAGAGCCACGCACGTCGCGGCCGGCGGCTACGCCTCGTGCGCGGTGCTACACAGTGGCCGCGTCACATGTTGGGGGGATAACTCGTCCGGAGAGCTCGGCAGTGAGACCACGACCGGCTTTCGGACTGCCCCGGTCGCGGTCAAGCAGATAACCGATGCGACGTCTGCGACCGCGGGTGGATACCACTCCTGCGTGGTGCTGGGCGGCGGGAAGGTCGAGTGCTGGGGCGACAACACCAACGGGGAGCTCGGCGACGGGACCATCGGGGAGGCCCTGACAGAGGTGCCCGTGCACGGGCTCACAAATGCCGCCCAGGTCGCCGCCGGTAACTACCACTCGTGCGCGGTGCTTGTCTCCGGCGGCGTTCAGTGTTGGGGAGACAACTCGTATGGCGAGCTCGGAGACGGGACGACGCAGGGGCCCGACAAGTGCGACGGCGACCCGTGCAGCCGGACCCCCATCGCCGTCAGCGGGATCACCACCGCCACCCAGGTCGCTGCGAGCTACTTCCAGTCGTGCGCGCTCCTTGCGGCCGGAAGCATCGACTGCTGGGGGGACAACGCCGGCGGTCAGCTGGGAGACGGCACCACGGTGACCCGGAGCACCCCAGTCGCCGTCGGAGGCATCACCAGTGCAAGGCAGGTTGCCGAGGGCGCGTTGCACTCGTGCGCGCTGCTGGCGGCCGAAAGCATCGACTGCTGGGGAAACAACGCCTACGGGCAGCTCGGGAACGGCACCACCACCAACAGCGGCACACCCCTTGGCGTGCAAGGAATCACGACCGCCAAACAGGTCGCCGCGGGCGCGGACCACACCTGTGCGTTGCTGTTAGCTGGCAGCGTCGACTGCTGGGGTAACAACTACTACGGGCAGCTCGGCAATGGCACGACATCCAACAGCAGCACACCGGTCACCGTGAGAGGAATCAGCTCTGCCGCCCAGATCGCCGCCGGTTATTACGACACCTGCGCGTTGCTCGCCAGCGGCAGCGTCGAGTGCTGGGGATACAACTTCGACGGAGAGCTGGGGGACCGCACAGCGACCGGGCCTGAGACCTGTGGCGTCTACGACGACCCGTGCAGCACCGCTCCGGTTTCGGTCAGCGGGATCACAACCGCTACGCAGATCAGCGCCGGAGGCGATCCGACAGCCGACAGCGATGGCGGCCACGCCTGCGCAGTGCTCGCCGGCGGGACATTGAGATGTTGGGGCGCGAACTTCGACGGTCAGCTGGGTGACGGCACCGCCGGCTACAGCGTCGTGCCGGTGCTTGGCCGAACTGCCGTCGCGATTCCAATCTCCGGCGTGGTTTCCGTCGAGATGCCGCGCCGCAAGTTGGCGAAGACGACGCGCGGCGCCGGCTCAACAGCGCGCGCGACTGCGAGCGCGACCAACTCCGGCTTCGTGCGACTCACCGGCACGCGCGCGATCCCGATCGGCTCGCGGATCGATGCGCACGCGGGGACGATCGAGGTCATCACCGCCACGGGCCATGGTCATCAGACGCAGAGCGGGAAATTCGGCGGCGGCGCGTTCACTCTCCAGCAGAGCACGAAAAAGAACCAGGCGGGGCTGACCACGCTGACGCTGCTGACCGGAGCCTCGGGAGGCAAGTCTGGGTCTGCCGTCTGCGCCGCTCCCAAAGCCAAGTCCGGGGCCATTGCGCGCGCTGCCAGTCACGCGCGTCTGAGCAAGCGCGTGTTGCAGACACTGCGCGCGAGCGGGCATGGCAGCTTCCGCACAAAAGGCAGATGGAGCGCGGCGACCGTTCGCGGAACCTCCTGGGACACGATCGACCGCTGCGACGGGACGCTGACCATCGTGCGCTCCGGCATGGTGCTCGTCACCGATTCGGTGACGCACAAGAGCGTCGACGTACGCGCTGGACACAGGTTCCTCGCCAAAGCGCCCTGAACGCAGGACCAGCCACACCTCAGCGCCGCAGCCGGCGCCGTTGCAGGCCCCTACTCGTTAGGCCGCCAAGCGGACGAGTGCCTGCTCGGCGCTGCGGTTCGGTGGGAAGACGGGGTAGATCACGCTTTCGATCACCCCGTCGCGTAGGAACAGCGTGAGGCGCTTTAGCAGCGTGACGCCGTCGACCTCGAAAGTTGGGAGGCGGAGCGCGGTCGCGAGCTCGAGCCGCTGGTCAGAGAGCAACGGGTAAGGCAGGTGCAGCCGCTCGACGGCTTCCTGCTGATACCCCGTGTCCTGGGTGGAGAGCCCGAGCACCCTGGTCTCAGCCGCCGCAAAGCGCGCGTGCTCATCGCGGAACGAGCACGCCTGCGGAGTGCAGCCACGAGCGCCGGGGATGGCATCCCACTCGTCGTCGCCGCCGAGTGAAGACTCGCCGGGACGGCCGGTGCGCGGGTAGGCGAACACAACCGTGCGCCCCTTCAGCTCATCGAGGCGCACGTTGGTGCCATCGGTGGCCGGGAGCGCAACCGATGGAAGCGCCAGGCCGGCGAGGTGATCGGCAGCGCCGTCGTCCTCGGGGATGGGAAGGTCGTCGGGGAGTTGCAGTGGATCCTTGACCATCGCCTTCAGGTTACGCGGCCGTGCTGCGCATCGGTCGATTAGGTGCGTTGGACGACGCTAATGCTGCTTGGGGCAGCGGCACGACGGCGCGCAGTCCCCACGGCTCGGGCGAGAGCCTCCGGGTTATGGTCTCGGGCATGACGATCCGGGCGGTGATCTTCGACATCGGGGGAGTACTCGAGGCGACCCCGAGCACCGGCTGGGAGGAGCGCTGGGCTGCCAAGCTGGGGTTGAGCGGCGCCGAATTCGAGGAGCGGTTGGCCGTCATTTGGAAATCAGGCGCGACCGGGACCGCCACCCTCCGGGAGATCGAGCAACGCATCGGCGAGTCTCTCGGGCTTGATCAGACCCAGCTCAGGGCGTTCATGGATGACGTCTGGACGGAATATCTGGGAACGCTCGACGTGGAGCTGGCCGCCTACTTCACCGGTCTACGACCGCAGTACCGGACCGGGATCTTGAGCAACAGCTTCGTCGGCGCGCGCGAGCGCGAACAGTCGGCATACGGCTTGGAAGACATGTGCGACGTCATCGTCTACTCCCACGAGGAGGGGTTGATGAAGCCCGATCCGCGCTTCTACCAGATCGTCTGCGACCGACTTGAGGTTGCGCCCGATGAAGCCGTCTTCCTAGACGACGTCGCCGCGTGCGTTCAAGGGGCACTGACTCTCGGCATGAAGGCGGTCAGATTCCTGGATACGCGTCAGGCAATCGCCGACGTTCAACGACTCCTTGCGGCGTGAGTTGGGTTCATCGCGCGCGAGGACCCCCGGCCACGAACTGGTTACGCGCGAACCGCCCGGCTTGTGCTCGCGAGGAGCTCCTGGGTCCATGGTCGGAAGCCCAGTCGGTCATAGAGCCGCGCGGCCGCTGAGTTGTGGGCCAGAACCCCGATCGACCAATATGCGACGCCACGATCGACCAGCTCGGCTCGGACCGCCTCGAGCAGCGCCGTCCCGACGCCCTGGCCCCGCGCTTGATCGCTCACGACCAACGAGTCGACGTCTCCACGCACAGCGCCAAGGTCAAACGTCGCCCCATCACCGACCAGGCGGCAGACCGCGTACCCGAGGGGTCCAGCCGATTCTTCGCTTCGCGCGATCAGGAGAACCGCTGCGTCACTCGCGAGCCACTCACGGTAGTCGCGCCGCGCCTGCTCCCAGGATCGCTCAGCGTCCAGGACGGGGAACTCCCCGCCGACCAGGTTGCGGTGATGCGACAGCATCTGCAACCACAGCGTCTTGAGCTCATCTATGTCCGCGGCACCGCTCAACGCGATCTCGAATTCCACAGCTCCAGCCTACGAGCCAGATCAGCTGGGCGAGCCCACCCGCTCGCCGCAGTCTCCCTTGCCTACGGCAGAGCAGCGCCGGCGCGGGCGGGGCGGGTGTGTATCGTCGGTTCGATGGGGTCCTGGGGCGTCGCGAGCTTTGAGAATGACGCAGCCGCGGACTGGTTTCTCCTCGTCGAGGAAGCGACCGACCCGGGTGCGGTTATGGCCTCAGCGATCGATGACGCCCTCAGCGACGCCGACGACCTGGACGAAGACGTGTCCTGCGAGGCGATCGCCGCCGCCGAACTCTGCGCATGCTGCGCCGGCCAGCCGCCGGATCGGCTGCCCGACAACGTGGACGGGTGGGTGCGCGACAACCCTCACGGGATGCACGCCGACGAAGTCGAGCTCGCGCTCCAGGCTGTCATCCGGGTGAGAGAGGAGAGCGAGCTGCGCGACCAGTGGCAGCGCACCGGGGACTCTTCTCAGTGGCTGGCCGAGGTCAACGATCTCCTAGCGCGACTGGGACGGTCCAGTGCTGGCGGTCCACCCTCCGTCTCTCCCTGAACATGGCGACACGCGAGTCTCTGGGGAACACTCAGCCGACAGCGGCGCGGCCGCCGGCCTGACCTAACGAGGATCCCGCTGACGCCGAGCTAGGACCTGCTCGCGCTCTCGGGCGGTTCTCAGCTTGCGAGCTTTTTTGTGCGCTTCCTCGTTGCGCTGAGCGATCTCCTTGCGAAGATCGTCAAACGCCGCGGCGGCTGTCGCCCGGCCCGGGCCGGGCTCGTGATTCTGCTTCGGCATAACGCTGCACTCCTCCGCTCCACTGGAAGGCTGGCCACAGGACGAATGCGAGAGCGCTGCACCCAGGCGTGGAAGCTGCCACTCGGACTCTACTCGGTTGCTCGGCCGCCGACCGGCGGCGCAACCATTCGGGTCCGGACTGAGGTTGTACGGAGTAATGGCCGCGCCTACATCGATTTGACCAGTTCGTCACCGCGCACGTCGACGCCGATGCACTGGGGAAGGGCCGGCTCAGCCACCGTTTACCGCCCGCTCGATCGCCCCGCGGGTGAGCAGGCCATGGGTCACCGGCACGCAGGCCAGGCCCGCCCTCAGCAACTCTGGCTCGTGCAGATCGATCCCCGCCGCAGTGACCATTTGGGCGGTCAGCTGGCCCTGGTTTGTCGGGTCCGGAAAGCTCGCGACCCCGTGGGTACGCATGCAGCGAGCGAAGGTGAGCAAGGCCGCGACGCGGCTGCGCGTCGACTCAATCGTCTCCTGACCCCCCAGCCCGGTGGCCGGCATCAGGTGCGTGCAGACCCTCGAGGCCACGAGGAACTGGGGACTTCCGAGGGGGATCTCGTCCTTAGGTATCCCTTCGCCCCTGGTGGGGTCAGGGAAGTTCGGCACCCCGTGGGAGCGCATGCAGTGGGAGTAGGCGACCAAGGCGGCCAGTCCGTTCTGCGTCGTCGTGGCAACCGGTGAGGATCTGCCGCCGCAGCCGGCGGCGGCAAGCGCCGAGACGGTGACAACCGGGATGAAAATGCTGGGGATGAGCCGACGGCGGGAACGCATGTGATTCGGTCCTTTCAGTCGCGAGCGGGAAAGGCCACGCTGAGTTCGAGGAAGGCCAGCGGGAGAGTGCGCCGCGCCGGGTTACAGCCCCGTTACGGTGTTATCTCGCTGCAACGCGCCCCGCGTCATCGTTACTGCGGTGAAGATCGCCGGGACGCTGGGACAGACCATCGTGCGAGCACTCCGTCCCCAACCGACCCTCCGCTGGCGGCTGACGCTGCTCTATGGCCTCCTGTTTTTGATCTGCGGCTCAGCGCTGCTGGCGATCACGTACTACCTCTTCGCCAACTTCGCGATCTCACCGCCGAAGCCGGAATTCGGGCCCGCCGGGGCCGCCCCGTTTTCGACCAGCGTGAAGGTCGCGACCGCGCTCGCGCACCAGCGCGCGATCGGCCTGCACCGCCTGAAGGTCTGGTCGGGAATCGCGCTGGCGACCATGGCGCTCGTCTCATGGGTGCTGGGGTGGGTCGTGGCGGGGCGCGTGCTGGCACCGCTTCGGGCTATCACCGCAGCCACCGAGCGGATCTCGGACACGAACTTGCACGAGCGCCTCGCGGTGCCGGGTCCGCGAGATGAACTGCGACTGCTCGCGGATACGATCAACCGGCTCCTGGGCCGCTTGGAGGCCGCGTTTGACGCGCAGCGACGCTTCGTCGCCAACGCCTCACATGAGCTGCGCACCCCCCTGGCGATGATGCGCACCACCCTCGACGTAGCGATCGCGAAGCCCGACGGCGTCGCTGCGCAGACCCGAGAGCTAGACGCCGAGCTGCGCCTGGACCTCAACCACGCCGAGCGGCTCCTGGAGAGCTTCCTCACCCTCGCCCACGCCCAGAACGGCCAGCTCGACGAGCATCGTCCGATCGCACTCCAGCCGGTTATCAGCGCTGCGCTCGCCACGCGGGCCGAGCAGATCGCCGCCAAGCGACTCACCGTTGAGACCCAGATCGCCGACGTTCAAATCGCGGGTAGCGCCACGCTGCTCCAGCGGATGATCGAGAACGTGATCGAGAACGCCGTGCGCCACAACCAAGCGGACGGCTCGATCGAACTGACGCTCTCACGCATAAACGGACAGCGGGCGCGGGTGGTAGTCGACAGCAGCGGCCCACTGCTCGATCAGTCCGCCGTTGCCCAACTCGCCCAACCATTCAGACGTCTCAGTATGGACCGGACCGGCTCTCAGAACGGCCATGGACTCGGGCTTTCGATAGTCGCCGCCGTCGCCGCCGCGCACGACGGCCGCCTGGATCTCTACGCACGCACAGAGGGCGGGCTTCGGGTCCAAATCATGCTCCCAACTGCCACGATTACGCAGCTCGAGGAGACGACGGGATGAGGGTCCTTGTGGTCGAGGACATACCGCGCCACGCCAACCGGATCGCGGAAGGGCTGCGCGACCAAGGGTTCGCAGTCGATGTCGCCTATGACGGCCACGAAGCCATCTCCAAGGTCAACGTCAACCCGTATGACGTCGTTCTCCTCGATCGCGACCTCCCTGGCATCCACGGCGACCACGTGTGCGAGATCATCACCCACACCAAGGCTCCCCCGATGATCTTGATGCTCACCGCTGCCGGCGCCCCTACCGATCGCGTCACCGGGCTGGCGCTGGGCGCCGACGATTACCTACCCAAGCCCTTCCACTTCCCCGAACTCGTCCTGCGTGTGCGCGCGCTCGCGCGCCGCAGACCCACAGCACGCAGCCCTACTCTCCAGGCGGCCGGAGTTGCACTGGACCCACTCACCGGCACCGTTACCCGCGACGGACGGACGATCGAGCTCTCCAATAAGGAGCGCGCCGTACTCGAAGCCCTGCTCAACGCCAGCCCCGGCGCACTCAGCGCAGAGCGGCTGCTCGAGCAAGCCTGGGACGAGAACGTCGATCCGTTTACCAATTCCGTCAGGGTCACTATCGCCCGACTGAGACGCAAACTCGGTCCGCCCGACATCGTCCGCACCACCCCCGGAGTCGGGTACAGAATCACCGAAGCGCCCTGAGCAAGATTGGCAACGCGCCCGAGACCGCCCTTGGTGGCTAGCCTCGTTTCTCGGGCTTCACCGTGAGAGCATGGCGTCGTGGTCGGAGTGAATATCGCCAGCTGCGAGCTGGAGGACGGGGTTGACCGCGGTGCGTTTTGGCACCGGGAGTCCTCGCTCGGAGAGCGACTCGGCGCCAAGTGGATCGGCGCCAGCGTCTATGAAGCTCAGGAGGGGCGGCCGATCTGGCCTTACCACTACCACCACGGAGTTGAGGAATGGATGTATGTGCTCTCTGGCACGCCGATCCTGCGCGATCGAGGAGGCGAACAGCCGCTTTCGACCGGTGATCTCGTGGCGTTCGCGTCCGGTGAGCTGGGTGCGCACACGATGCGCGGGCCGGGCAGATTCTTGATCTTCTCGGTCGGTGCGCTCGGTTGGGGCGAGGCTTTTGTCACCGAGTATCCGGACTCTGACCAGATCGCTGCTGCGCCCGGGGTGAGGTTTCGTCGGGACGACGCAATCGACTCCTGGGATGAACGAGGCGATCAGACCTCAGAACTCCTCAACGCGGCGCCAACGCCAGCGCCCGGGAACGCCACTCCCGTGGTGAACCTCTCATCGATCCCAGAACAGCTGGGCACAGGCTTAGGAACGCCGGAGCTCGGCTCGCAGCTGGGCGCTCGGACTTGGGCCGTGACGCTGCGTGACCTCGCGGCGGGCGATGCGCCGGAGCCATACCACTACAGCTGGTGTCGAGAGGAGTGGGCGCTGGTGCTGGGTGGAACACCGACCCTGCGTCATCCCGACGGCGAGGACGTGCTCGACCCCGGCGCCCTGGTCTGCTTCACCGAAGGCCCGGCCGGGGCTCACCGGTTCCAGAATCACGGCGACACCACGGCGCGCCTGATCACCTTCTCGACCCCCATCGGCAGACCGAGCAGCACGTTCTACCCCGACGACGAGACGGTCGTGATCCACATCCCGGCTTACGGGGGATACCGATTTAGCCTTGACGACCAGGTCGACGACTACTGGGACGGGGAGCCGGGAGCCGCGATCAGGGGGTCACGATGTTGAACCAGAATTCGAACGTGTCGAGCAGGGAGACGAAGTCGTGCAGCGCGTCGGCGTCGCCGTCGATCTGGGCATCCCCGGCGGCGATCTGGTCGGGGAGGGTGGTCTGCCCGAGGATCACGTCGTTGAACTTGCTGCGGTCGACGGTAATCGAAACGTCGGGGCTGTCGTGATGCCCGGCGCGGTGGGTGAGCGCGCCATTTCGGACCATCAGCGTGTAAGCCGCGTTGAGGTCGGGAAACCGGGCGTTGATCGTGATCTTGCGGTTACCGGCATTGGCGCCGTTGAGTCGGACTCCGAGGTAATCGAAGAACAGCTCGGGGCTCATCGATCGCACCGAGTCGGCACTGGCCGCGTTGGGGGTCGGCAGCACCACCACCCCGTCGCGCAGCTCCTTAGCGGCGGTCAGGTAGAAGTTGCGCCACGGGCCGGCCTCTGACTGGTAGCCGAGCTGTTCGAGCGCGTCGGCCTGAAGGTCCTTGGCCGCCTGGTTGTCGGGTTCGGCGAACACCGCGTGGTTGACGACCTCGGCCACCCACCGGTAGTCCCCCTGCTCGAACGCGGCGCGGGCTCTGTCGAGCAGCGTGTCGATCCCGCCGATGATGTCGACGTAGCGCTTGGCGGCGGCCTCGGGCGGCAGCGTGTAGAGGTTCGCGGGATTGCCGTCAAACCAGCCGAGGTAGTTGACGTAGGTCGCGCGGACGTTGTGGTTGAGAGACCCGTAATAGCCGCGCAGCGCCCAGTGGCGATCGAGCTCCTCGGGGAACTTGACCTCCTCGGCGATCTCAGCCGGCGTCTGGCCGTGATTGGCGAGCCGTAGCGTCTCGTCGTTGATAAACCGGTAGCCATCGCGGCCCTTGCCCAGAATCTCGAGCACCCGCTCGCGGCCCCACACCGGCCAATGATGCATGCCGTACATCACCTCGGCGCGGTCGCCCCACATGTCGATCGTCTGCTCGAGGTACTTAGACCACGCCAGCGGGTCGCGGATCTTCGCGCCGCGGATCGTGTAGGTGTTATGCAGGGTGTGACAGCAGTTCTCAGCGGCGGTCACGGCTTTGAACTGCTCGATGAACCAGTGCATCTCGGCCGGCGCTTCGGTATCAGGGGCCAGCATGAACTCGAAGTCCAGGCCGGCGATGGTCATCCGTTGCCCGGTCTCGGTCACGTGATCGGTGGGCGGGATCAGCGTGATCTCACCCGACGAAGTGCTCATCCCCAGACCAGCGCCGACCTGTCCCTTGGCGTCGGTCGGCAGCAGGTTGCCGTACATGTACGAAGAGCGGCGGCTCATCGCGTTGCCCGCGAGCACATTCTCAGAGATCGCCGCCTCCAGAAATCCAATCGGCGCGATGATCTTGACCTTCCCGGCCTTGACATCCGCTTCGTCGATGACGCCGCGGATCCCGCCGTAGTGGTCGACATGGCTATGGGAGTGCACCACCGCGACGATCGGCTTGCGCGGCCGATGCTGGTAGTAGAGCTCCAGCGCGACCGCGGCGGTCTCCCTCGTCAGCAGCGGGTCGAATATGACGATCCCATCCTCGCCCTCGGCGAACGTGATGTTCGACAGATCCGCGCTGCGCACCTGATACAGCCCTGGCACCACCTCGTACAGGCCACCCTGGACAACCAGCTGCGATTGACGCCACAGGCTTGGATTAACCGTCTCTGGCGCCTCGGCGCCCTCCTTGATAAACGACGAGAACCCAGACAGATCCCACACCGCCCGTCCATCCTCGGCACGAATCACACCGCCATCGGGCAGAGGCGCGATCAGGCCTCGACCAGCCTCCTCAAAGTCACGCCGATCCTCAAACGGCAGCGACGCCGCAAGTGCATCATTGACCGCACGGGTCGCCGCGCTCGCGTCCTTCCTCGGATCCTCAGACCCTCCCATCATTTGCGATCTCCTCCCGTGCTCGGTGGCTGTGGCCGCGAGCCAATGCTCTCTCCGCAGCGGGTGACCTGCCATCCCCCGCAGCGGGTGATCGCGCCTGTACGCTGGGCCTGGACCGAGAGCACCGGCGTCACGATCCGATCCCTGCCTCCGGCCGAATCCGCTCGCAGCCAGCCCCCTGTTACCACCAGTTCGCCAAGACCGCCGGACGATCATCGAGAGCACGTGACTCCTAGGAGCTCGAAGTGTCAGCCGTGAGCCACAGCGGGATCAGGCGCGGCCTGTTCCTGGCGCCGTTTGACGAGCTCGCCGATCCGCAAGTTCTGGTGGATTTGGCCGTGCGCGCCGAGTCCCGCGGATGGGACGGGATATTTGTGTGGGATCACATCGTCTACCGGGCTCCGGTCAAGGCGGTGGCGGATCCGTGGGTGGCGCTGAGTGCGATCGCCGCCCGAACCGAACGCCTGCGCCTCGGCCCGCTGGTGACGCCCCTTTCGCGGCGCCGGGTCCAGAAGCTGGCGCGAGAGACGGTGACGCTCGATCACCTGAGCGCCGGTCGCCTGACGCTAGGGGTCGGTCTGGGTAGCGATAACCCCGCCGAGCTTGTGCCCTTCGGGGAGGTCGTCGAGCCGCGCGCGCGGGCTCGCTTGCTCGATGTCGGACTGAGTCGGCTCGCTGAGCTTTGGGACGGCGAGTTTGAGCCCCGCCCGGTCCAGCGGCCAAGGATTCCCGTCTGGGTGGCAGCCCGCTGGCCAAACCGGCGGCCCCTCGCGCGCGCGGCGGCGTGGGACGGGCTGTTCC
>JBAPXO010000447.1:0-3622 GCA_049284255.1 Solirubrobacteraceae bacterium
AGTCGACCGAGCAGATGAGCCACCTCGTCAAGGCCATCAAGTCCTACGCCTACATGGACCGCGGGGAGGTCGTGCAGGTCGACATCCGCGAAGGCCTGGAGACGACGCTCACGATTCTCGGACACAAGCTCAAGCACACCTCGATCCAGGTCAAGCGCGACTACGACGAGTCGCTGCCCCGGGTCACCGTCCATGGGGCCGAGCTCAACCAGGTGTGGACCAATCTGCTGGACAACGCGATCGATGCCCTCGGTGAAACCGGCCAGATCACGATCGTCACCCGCGCCGACGGAGACTGCGTCGAGGTCGACATCGTCGATGACGGCCCGGGCATCCCACCGGAGATCCGCGACAAGATATTCGACCCGTTCTTCACCACCAAGGAGGTCGGCAAGGGCACCGGCCTCGGGCTCGACACCGCGCGACGGATCCTCGTCGACCGCCACCACGGCAGCCTGACACTTGAGTCCGAGCCCGGACGCACGGTCCTCCGAGCGCGCATGCCGATCGAGGCGGCCACGCACTGATGGCCGAGGCGAGCTCCGGGCGAGCGCGCCCGGCGGGCGGGTTCTCCGAGCGCACGAAGAGGCTGGCGCTGATCGCCGCCATCCTCGCCTCGTCGATCGCCGCGGTCGACTCGAGCGCGGTCAACGTCGCCCTCCCGGCCATCGGACGCGACCTCGGTGGTGGCTTCGCGGGCCAGCAGTGGGTGTCCAATGCCTACCTGCTCACGCTGAGCGCGCTGATCCTGCTGGCGGGCTCGCTGACTGACCGCCTGGGCGAGCGGCGCGTGTTCACCGCGGGGGTCGCCGGCTTCGGGATCGGGTCGCTGCTGTGCGCAGTGTCGCCAACCGTCGGCGTGCTGATCGCCGCCCGAGCGCTTCAGGGCGTTTCAGGTGCGCTGCTCACGCCGGCGGCGCTGGCGATTATCGTCGCGGTGTTTCCCAAGGACGAACGCGGAGCGGCGATCGGCAAGTGGACAGCGTGGGGCGGCATCGGGATCCTTGCCGGACCGCTGCTGGGCGGTGAGATCGTCGACGTCGCCTCGTGGCGCTGGATCTTTGCGATCAACATTCCGCTGGTCATGATCGCGCTGGCGCTCTCGCGCGTGGCCGTCCCCGGACGAGCGCAGAGATCGAGCACCACCAAGATCGACTGGATGGGCGCTGCGCTCGCCGCCGCCGGTCTGGCCGGCGTGTCCTTCGGGCTGATCGAACAACCCGTGCTCGGCTGGTCGAGTCCAGGGGTGTGGGGCGCGCTCATCGCCGGGCTGGCCTTGCTCGGCTTCTTCATCTACTACGAGGGTCACACCTCCGACCCGATGCTCGACCTCTCCCTGTTCCGGCATCGGAACTTCTCGGTGGCCAACGCCCAGACGTTCGCGATGTACGCGGGCATCGCCCTGCTCGGCTTCTTCGTCACCATCTACCTCCAGCAGGTGGCGGGGTACAGCGCGCTGAAGTCAGGGGTGACCGGCGTGGTCCCGACGGTGGTGATGTTCCTCCTGTCGGCACGCATGGGCAAGCTCGCCGATCGCTACGGTCCCCGCTTCTTTTTGACCGTCGGGCCGTTACTGGTCGCGGCCGGTTTCGGGCTGATGCAGCGCTATGGGACCTCGGTGTCGCTGTTTGGCGATGTGCTGCCGGCGCTGCTCGTGTTCTCGATCGGGCTGTCGTTCACCGTCGCGCCCCTGACGGCAACCGTCCTCGCCGATGCCAGCGAGGCCGATGCCGGGATCGCCTCGGCGATCAACAACGCGATCGCGCGGACCGCGGGACTGATCGCGGTCGCCGCCGTGGGTGCGGTCGTCTCCTCCTTCTACGCGACCCAGCTCGACGCAAAGCTCGGCAACCGGCTGCCGGTGAGCAGTCACGCCGCGGTCCAGGAGGCCAAGCGCCACACCTTCGGGACGATTGAAGCCAGCGCCGTCCCCCTCGCCCAGCGGGTGTTCGCCAGCGACGCCTCGGCCCAGGCCTCCGAGGAAGCCTTCCACGTGGCGGTCGGGATCGGTGCCGTACTGCTGGTGATCGCGGGCCTGGGCGGCCTGGCGATCCGCAGCAAGCCCGAGCCCGATGTCACCGCCGAGGGTTGCGTCGCCGGTCAGCTGGTGGGGGCGCCACGGGCGGCCGCTGATTGCGACGGCGCCTTGGCGGGCGCATCCGGGATTCAGCCGGCGCCGGCGGGAGCCGGTCTCGCCTCCGCGTCGAGCAACGTCAACGTGATCGACAAGGGAGCATGAGCTGGTCGGGGACTGACCAGCGTGAGGCGAGCTTCTGCCGATGCAAACGGAGTCGTTGCCCGCCCATGGCGTCCGTTTTGACCACACCCCGGGCTCGCCCGAGAGGTGTGGGACACCGTGTCCGATTACGAGCGGGGTTCTCCCATGCCCCTCAGAGGGGAGTGCGGTGTGGGCAAAAACGCGGCTATGCGCCTGACCTCCTGCGCTCGACGGTCGGACGATCAGAGGCCGAGCCGCGACCGGTCCTCGGGAGCGACCAGATCCGCGTAGTCGGGATGACCCTCGATGTAAGCCGCGACGAACGGACAGCGCGGCCGCACCGTCAGTCCCCGGGCGCGGGCGTCGTCGAGGACGTGGGCGACCAGTCGTGAGCCCAGCCCTCGCCCCTCGACCGCCGGATTGATCTCGGCATGATTGAAGGCAATCTCGCCCGCGCTCAGGCGATAGGTCACGAGACCGACCCGTTCGCCGTCGACCGAGATCTCGTAGCGTCCGGCGTCGGGCTTGTCGGTGACGGCGACCTCCCCATTCATGACGCCGATACTACGCCCCGTCCGATACTCGAGAAACGGAGACCAAGGTGCCCGAGCAGATCCAAACTGAGCTGGAAGACGGCGTCCTGACGATCACGCTCAACCGTCCCGACCGCCTGAACGCCTGGACGCCGACGATGGGCGAGGAGCTGATGTCAGCGTTCGACCGCGCCGACGCCGACGACGCCGTCCGCGTGGTCGTGATCACCGGTGCCGGGCGCGGCTTCTGCGCCGGGGCCGACCTGGCCTCCGGCGGTGACACCTTCGACTTCGCCGATCGCGAGCCCCAGGGGGTCGTGCACCGCGACGGCGGGGGACGCTTCACGCTCCGGGTATTCGAGTCGCTCAAGCCCGTGATCGCCGCCATCAACGGTCCGGCGGTGGGCGTCGGGGCGACCATGACCCTGCCCATGGACATCCGCCTGGCCTCCGATCAGGCGCGGCTCGGGTTCGTGTTCGCGCGCCGCGGGATCGTTCCCGAGGCGTGCTCGAGCTGGTTTCTCCCGCGGATCGTGGGCATCAGCCGCGCTATGGAGTGGGTGGCGACCGGACGCGTATTCTCCGCCCAGGAGGCCCTCGACGCCGGCCTGGTTCGCAGCCTGCATCCCGCCGATGAGCTCCTCGGGGCGGCCCAAGAGCTCGCCCGCGAGATCGCCGACAACTCCGCGCCGGTGTCGGTGGCGCTCGCCCGGCGGATGATGTGGACGATGCTCGGCGCCGAGCATCCGATGATCGCCCACCGTGCCGACTCCCGCGGAATGTTCCTGCGGGGCCGGTCCGCCGACGCGGCCGAGGGCGTGCGCTCCTTTCTGGAGAAGCGAGCCCCCCGCTTCAGCGATCGGGTCAGCGA
>JBAPXO010000448.1:0-1542 GCA_049284255.1 Solirubrobacteraceae bacterium
CTGCCTCACCCGAGGCCCAGGCCGCCTTGCGGGCGGAGCGTCCCGAGGCTGCTGCGAGCGCCCACGCGACGGGGGAGCCGCGCACCGCTGCCCTCAGGGCATGCCGCGCATCGCGTCTGGCCGGCTCGAGCGTTTCCAGCGTGGCTGCGAGGTCTCCAACCCCCTGGACCGGCGCCAGCCGGGTCAGTCCCCGCGCCGCCTCGGTGACACCTGCGAGCTCCAGCCACGCCGGCGCGTAGACGCGGATCAGCCAGTCCATCGCCATCCATGAGCGCTCCTCATCGAGCCCGTCATGCGTGGTCCCGATCGTCCGCGCCAGATACGGGCGCAACCGTTGACGCGCGTTCTTCTCAAGCCCGTCGTTGAGCGCGACACAGAAAGCCCGCAGCGCCGGGCTGACGCACGCGGGTTGATCGCTGTGAGGCTCACCGGCCAGGTAGCTGACCCACTCCATCGCGCAGCGACCATCCCCCGGCGTGGCGTGCGGCCCGTGGGCCAGCCAGTACTCGCTGCGCATCAGATCTCCCAGGTCAGTGGTCGGTCAGCTGATTGTGCCATCTCGCGTTTTGGCCTAGGCGCTTCAGGCGCCCCGGATATTGAGGCTTCTCCGAGTTGACCGATCGCGTAACTCAGGCATCTGGAGCGGGGATGGGGGTGGAGTACGCTCTTGGTAGGACCACTTCGAGGAGGACTCGCGCAGGGAGCGTTCGCTGTTGCGGGGACTTACAGGGAGGACAGTTCATGAGCCATCACGGCGTGCCGGAGCCGGTCGAGGGCAATGGTGGTGCGCCATCGAACGGTGCCGCGGACATGGGGGGCGGTGGGCGCGTCCCGCGGCGGGAGGTTGCTGACGGTCATGGTCAGCCAGACGCCAGTGGTGACTCCGCTCATCGGGAGGACCAGTGGGAGTCGGCCGACTTCCGGGTTCTGGCGCTGACAAGCCAGCTGGACGCAGCACAGCGGGTTGCGGCGGCGGGCAATGTCGAGCGTGAGCGTATCGAACGGGACCTCCACGACGGCGCTCAGCAACGACTGACCGCGCTGCGGATTCGCCTCGCTCTCGCGGCCGAGGACTTTGAAGCTCGCGGGGACGCGGCCGCCAGCGCGGCGCTCAACCAATTCGGCGAGGAGGTCGAGCGAGCCATCGATGAGCTGCGCGAGTTCGTGCAGGGCGTCTACCCGGTGCTGCTCACCTCGGGCGGGCTGACCCTGGCGCTCGCCGCCGCCGGCCGCGGCGCTCAGTCGGTCACGGTGCACGCGAGCGGCGTTGGCCGGTACGCGACCGGGGTCGAGACGGCCGTCTACTTCTGTTGTCTTGCCGCATTAGACAATGCCGCCAAGCATGCCGGACCGTCGCCGGTGACCATCGACATCTCAGACCAAGCCGGGGAGCTGCGGTTCACGATCTCAGACAGCGGCCGCGGTTTTGACCCACACCGAGCGACCACCGGCGCCGGAATCCCGAACATGCGCGACCGTATGACCGCCGTCGGGGGCACCCTGACGATCGAGTCCACCCCAGCACACGGCACGGTCATAGAG
>JBAPXO010000449.1:0-3127 GCA_049284255.1 Solirubrobacteraceae bacterium
ACTCGGTGAAGCCGCCGGTGCGCTCCTGGAGCTCACGCACCACGCGCATGTGCTCGGCTAGCTCGGACGGTTCCTCGATGTGGCCGAACATCACGGTCACCGTCGAGCGGATCCCCTCGGCGTGCGAGGCCTCGATGATCTCCACCCAGCGGGCCACCGGCAGCTTGTTGGGGGAGATCCGCTCGCGTACGCCGTCGTGCAGGACCTCGGCGGCCGTGCCCGGCGTGGACCCCAGCCCGGCATCGCGCAAGCGAGCGAACACCTCGCGTGGGGCCAGGCCGCTGACGTCGCACATGTGGGCGACCTCCATCGGCGAGTAGGCGTGGAGGTGCAGCTCCGGCGCTAGCTCTTTAGCGAACCGCAGCCATCCCAGGTAGTCCTCCAGATCCCAGTCGGGATGGATTCCGGACTGGATGCAGATCTCGGTCGCGCCGGCGTCGATGGCCTCGCCGACGCGGTGCGCGAACTCCTCCCGGGAGTGCTCGTAGGCGTCGGGCGACCGCTTGGACTGTCCGAACCCGCAGAACGCGCAGCCGACGATGCAGACGTTGGAGACATTGAGGTTGCGGTTGACGACGAACGTCACCGTGTCGCCGGCGAGCCGCGCTCGCAATTCGTCGGCGGCGGCGCGCATGTCCTCGATCACGGCAGGACGGCGTTCGGCGAATAGGGCCGTGAGCTCCTCGGGGCTGAGCTTGATGCCGTCGCGGGCCTTCTCCACCGCGCGGGGGGCGACGTCGTCAGCTACCGGGGAGTCGGCGCGCCGGCCGCTTCCGCGCCGGGGGATGAACGACCAGTAGCGGCTCGTGATGACGTCGAGCACCGGCTCTGCGACCCACTCGGGATCGATGTACTCCGGGTAGACGCAGAGCCGCTCCGAGAGCGCGTAGCCGTCCTGGGCCAGGCGCTTGCGGACCTGGGTGGGCGACGGGAAGGGATGCTCGGGGGAGATGTGGTCCCCGTTGGCGCTCAGGCCGCCCAGGTCGGTGGCACCGGCCCTGACGAGCTCGCTCCACCAGTCAGACAGGTTCGGAGGCACCTGGATGCCGATGTCGGGCATCAGCCGGCGAGCCTCGGCGATCAGCCGCTTCATGTCCTGCAGACTCACCGGACAGGCCCAAGCGGGGGCGTCGAGCTGGGGGCCGTTCCCGACGCCCGTGCGCCAGTACTCCTGGGCGGCGGCGTCCGCGATCTGCGCGGGCTCGCGCCCGTAGTAGCTCTGGTGGGGAACGAAGTTCTGCAGGATCACCTCTTGGAGGTGTCCGTGCTCGGCGTGGAGGTCAGCGAGCTGCGCCAGCGATGCCATCCGTTCGGCTTCGGTCTCGCCGATCCCGACCAGGATCCCGCTCGTGAACGGGATCTTGAGCCTTCCGGCGGCGGCGATGGTGGCGATCCGGCGAGCCGGGTGCTTTGTGGGCGAGCCGGCGTGCACGGTCTCCATCAGGCGTTCGGAGACCGATTCGAGCATCAGGCCCTGAGAGGCGGTGACCTCGCGCAGCCTTGCCAGATCCACCTCGCTGAGGACGCCCAGGTTGGTGTGCGGCAGCAGCCCCCGCTCGAGCGCGCGCTCGCACACCCAGACGACGTAGCTGGTGAAGTCCTCGTGCCCGTACTCGGCCAGGCGTGCGGCCACGCCGGCGTTGTGCTCGGGGCGCTCCCCGGTGAGCACCAGCAGCTCCTTGACCCGGTGGCGGCCAGCCGCACGGTCGAGGATCTCCTCCACCTCCTGCGGCGCGTAGAGATGGGTCTGGTGGGTCGCGAACGCGCAGTATTTGCAGTAGCAGCGGCACGTTCGCGAGAGCGACAGCGTGAGGTTGCGGCTGAAGGTGACTCGGCGTCGCATGCTCCACGCGGATTCTAGGGGGCGCCTATGCTGCCCCGCCGATGCGCCAAAGAACCCGGACGCTCCTCGTCGCCGCCCTTCTGGGCGGCGCCCTCCTGCTGTGCGGATGCGGCGGCAGCGTGCTCGGCGGCCCACAGGCCGGATCCTTGACCAGCGCTTCGCTGGTGCTCGACTTCACGCCCAACCCCGTGCACGTGGGGATCTACGAGGCGCTCGCCCACGGCTACGACACCGCCGCCGGGGTCCGTCTGCACGTGATCGTCCCGTCGGCTTCGACCGACGCCATCAAGCTGCTCGAGGCGGGACGAGTCAACTTCGCGATCCTCGACATCCACGATCTGGCGATCGCCCGTGAGCACGGCGGCAACATCGTCGGGGTCCTCCCCATCGTCCAGCGGCCGCTGGCCGCGGTGATCGCGCAGCCGCAGATCAGCAGCCCCCGCCAGCTCGACGGGCGGCTGGTCGGGATCACCGGTGACCCGTCGGACACGGCCGTGCTGCGCTCGGTCGTCGCTGGTAGCGGCGGCAATCCGGCCAAGGTCAAGACGATCACGATCGGCTTTGACGCCGTCAGCGACCTGCTGGCCGGAAGGGTGGCCGCCGCCACCGCCTTCTGGAGCGACGAGGGAGTGACCTTGCAGGCGCGCCATCCCGGTTTTCAGATTTTCCGCGTCGACGACTACGGCGCCCCCTCCTACCCAGAGCTCGTGGTGTGCACGACGAGTACCGAGATCGACAAGCATCCGGCGCTCGTGCGCGCGGTCGTCCACGCCCTCACCCGCGGCTACGACGCCGCGCTCGCGGACCCGGCGGGAGCCCAGGAGACGCTTGAGTCACGCGTCCCAGGGCTCGATCGTCAGCTCGTCAACCAGGAACTCGCCGCGTTGCTGCCCGCGTTCACGGGTCCTGACGGCCGCTTCGGCGTCTTCGATGAGGCGCGCCTACGGGCGTGGGCGCGGTGGGAGAAGCGGTTCGGGATCGTGGCGCGCACGCCCGATGTGGCCACCACGTTCGACCCGCGGTTCGCGCCCTAGCGTGGCCGACTAAAGCGATCGTTTGACCCACTCCCCTCTTGTTTCGAAGGGGTGTGGGAGAAACTCGGCAGCAGTCCGAGCCAAAGCACCAAGCCTCTGGGACGGGGCCGGGGTGTGGGAAAACCTACCTTCGGTGCCGCCCATCCCCTGCCGTTCGGTGCCGCCCATCCCCTGCCGTTCGGTGCCGCCCGTCCCCTGCCGTTCGGTGCCGCCCGTCCCCTGCCGTTCGGTGCCGCCCATCCCCTGCCGT
>JBAPXO010000450.1:0-10616 GCA_049284255.1 Solirubrobacteraceae bacterium
GGGTTAGATGCGATATCGAACACGCTCATGTTGTCGCTGCCGGCGTTGCCGGTGTACATGCGGGTGCCGGCGGCGTTGACGTGCGTCCAACACGGCAGGAATGAGTGGGGATTCGGAATCGACCGGACAAAGGTCAGCCTCGCGCGGTCGTTCCATCGGTAGATGACGGTCCGCGAGAGGTTGGCGAGCTGGGCGTAGAGAATTCGTCTTCTCGAGAGAGACACCAGACCGGCGGGCCAGACGTTCGGCACGCGAATGCCGTGCGGAAATACCGCATTGGGGAGGCGTACCGGGGAGTTGGGACCCGGGGTCAGCGTCCCCCGGCGGCCGATGCGAAATGCCCTGAAGATGCCGGTCTCCTCGCTTGTGACAAGCACCCGGTGATCGGGCGTGACGTAGACCTGCAGAGGCGAGGAACGGGGGCGCACCTCGATGGAGGAGATCGGACCGCTGAGGGCGCCATCCGCGCGCACGTGAAAGCTCGTGTAGTTGGGACGGTCTCGTGTCAGGTGGCGCACTCCATCCTGCGCCTTGTTGGCGACGATCAAGGTGCTGCCGGCGAGCCCCACGCTCGAGGGCGCCCGCCCATCGGAGGCAAACGGCGAGCCGGTAACCGGGACGAGTGTGCCTCCGGCGAGGATGTGAAACACGGCGATCGTGTCGGAGCTCGAGTTGACCGCAAACAGCAGCGTCCGCTGCGGATTGGTGATCACCTCCTGATCGGCATCCAGGACACCGGAGTTGCTCAGGTCATGAGATCCGCTGCCGCCGGTCGGATAGCGCCTGATATCGCTCGAGCTGAGCACACCGTTGCTGTAGCGAAAGGCGAGGATCTCGTTGGAGTCAGGGGCAGCTGAGTTGGATTCGATGAACACGGTGCCGTGCAGCGGGGCCGACGGCCGGCGCAACGACTGGCGGGTGGTGACGGCCTGAGAGGAGCACGAACCCAGCACCGCCACACCGGCCAGACCGGTCAGGAGCGTGTACAGAAAACTCCTGGTCACGGTCATTTACAGACGCTCGGAAACTCGGAGCTGGGGTCGATGCCGAATTTCCAGCCGTAGTAGGTGCTCGCCAGCTCGTAGACCATCATGATCTGCGGGATCGTGATGTTGCGGTAGACGACGCCCATGCCGCCTCGCCCTGCAAGAGCCTCGATCCTGTAGTCGGCGATCTCATCGCCTGCCCCCAGGGCCATCATCAGCCCAGACTAACCACCTCGCCTCGCCGTCGGGAACTACTTCTTCGGCTTCCCCGCGCGCGTGAAACGGCCCGTACTCCACCGCCCAGGGCGCCACGGGCAGGTCAGGCGCCGAGCGTGAGCTCGAGCCCCCGAGCACTGAGGTCGGGGATTCCTCCGCCAGCCACGCGCACGACATCGCTGCGGCCCGATCGGCGCAGCAAGCTCGCCGCGAACGCGGCTCGGACCCCGGCGGCGCAGGCCACGGCGGTGGGCACCCCTCGGTCGGGGATCTGCAGCGACATCACATCGCGCAGCCGGTGCAGCGGGACGTGGTGGGAGCCGGCGACGTGACCGTTCTCCCATTCGCTGAGCTCGCGCACGTCGACGAGCTCGACTGAATGACCACGCAGACCATCGGCGAGCTGGTCAAGGTCCCACGAGTCGGCCCTCGCCACGGGGAGCTGACGGTGCTCCCACCGCTCGCTGTCGGCCAGGGCATAGCCCTCCAGGCGCCAGAAGCCAACCGCTTGGAGTGCGCTTGCCATCTCGAGCGCCTGATCAGCCTCGCCCGCGACGATCACGAGCGGTTCGCTGGGATCGAGCGCCCAACCGGCGCGGGTCCCCACCCCCGGGGAGGAAACCGGCAGGTTGATCGAACCCGCGAGATGCCCGGTGTCAAAGTCGGCCGGCAGGCGGCAATCCAGCACCGTCGCGTGACGCGCCAAGAGAGCGCGGAGGCCCGTCTCGCCCAGGCGCTCGGCTTCGGCGGGGCGCGGACTATCGGACCGTCGGTTGAGTTCGACGATCCGCTCGATGTTCGGGGGTCGCGAGGGCAGGTTGCCGATCAGCCCGTCGACAAACTCAGCCTCCTCCATCGTCAGCATCGGATTGGATCGGCGCTCGAAGCCCAGAGTCGAGCTCGTCTTGGCGCTCAGTCCGGCGCCCCCGCACAGCGATCCCCCGACGTGGGCCGGCCACACCTCGACATGATCTCCCAGTCCGAGCAGCGAACGCAGGCTGGCGTGCAGCTCCCGGGCGCCGTCGGCAGGCTCGTAAGCGAGGTCGGGACGGGCGATGTCGCCGACCAGCAGCGAGTCGCCGCTCAGCAGCACCCACGGTTCGGAGCTGCGCGTCAGATCGAACACGGCGAAGGCGAGATGCTCAGGACGGTGGCCGGGCGCGGCCAGCGCCCACACGCGCAGCGATCCGACCGCGATCTCCTCGCCGGCCACGATCTCCTCACCCGAGCGATAGGGCTGGGCACCGGTCGCCGCGGCAAGGCGATCGCGCCCGGAGACGTGGTCCGCGTGGTCGTGGGTGTCGATCACATGCCGGATGACAAGATGCTCCGTACGGGCGATCTCGAGATAGACCTCGATGTCCCACCGAGGATCGACGACGATCGCCTCGCCGGCATCACCGAGCACGTAGGAGGCACACCCCAGGTCGCGGTAGAGCACTTGGCGGAAGAACAAGGAAGCGCCCTTTCTAGAGCAATGTGGACTAGTTCAGTCCGGTTTGTATAGCCGAGCCTGGGGCCGCCGTCAATGGGCCGATGGCCGGGCGGATTTCATGGTTTCTGCAGGGACTACGCGTCCCGGGAACCGTCGCCGGACGACCGGCGCGATCCGCCTGCAGCTAGCCGTCGAAGTCGAAGTCTTTGGGCGGGCGCTGCTCGAACCACAGCCGGTCGTGTTCCGGCGTGTCCTGCAGGAACTCCGGGGTCTCCTCGAGCACGTCGTCGTCTTCAGCAGGCTCGGAAGGAGGGTCATGCAATTCCGCTTGCACGTCGTATTCGACGGTCGCTCCGCCGAGCTCTTCGCCGGCACGATTTCGAGGGTCCTCGTCCAGGGGCTCGAGCTCATCGTCGAGCTCGGCGTCGTCGTAGCCGAAGCCCGAATCGGCCTCATCACGAGCCGAGGGACGGGCAGCGGCCCCGTCCTCGGGATCAAAGGCCCAATCCTCTTCCTCCGCCTGGTCATAGGCGAATCCCGCCTCTGGGTCGACAGTTTCATCCGCGGTCGCGGCATTCGCCGGCGGGTTACGCCGGACGGGACCGAGCGCCTCGCGCTCGTCTCGTTCTACCTCTGCCGGATCGGCGCCCCGGCGGCGCTTGAGGTCGAGGTGTTCTCGGATCGCGTCGTCAAGAAGACCCATGCATTCAAAGCCTACTCGCCGCTGAGAACGTTAGCGGTTTCCGGCTCGGCTCTCACGGTTCGATTCTTGCCCTCGCGCTTGGCGGTGTAGAGCGCGGTGTCAGCGGCCGCGATCAGATCGATCTTGCTGCCATCAGAGGAGGACGCGGCCCCTGCGCTGGCCGTCACGCGGATCGTCCCTTCCCCCTCGATCTGGGGAATCTCCAGACTCTCGATCGCGATCCGCGCGCGCTCGGCCATCTCGACGGTGCCATCGAGATCGGTGTGGGGCAGGACGAGCGCCAGCTCCTCGCCGCCATAGCGCGCGGCGATGTCGGCATCACGTGAGGTCTCGCTCAGGGCCTGGGCGACGTAGCGCAAGACGACGTCTCCCTGCTGGTGACCGTAGAAGTCATTGACGGCCTTGAAATCGTCAATGTCGAGCATGATCAGGCCGACCGGATACTGGTAGCGCTGCACGCCCTCCATCTCGGTTCCGAGGAGCTCCTGAAAATGTCCGTGGCTGGCCAGACCGGTCAGGTCGTCGGTGATCGCCTGACGCTGGATGTCGACGTGCAGGTTGACGTTGGAAAGAGCCAGCGTGGCGCGCGAGGCCAGGGAGCGCAGGAGCTCGAGGTCGTCCTCTGTGAACGCCCTGCTCGAGCGGCACACCGTCACCAGCCCGTGGGTGGGGCCATCGGGAACGATCGGACCCAGGGCGACGGTCGCGAAGTAGGCGCCGTTGCCCTCCGAGTCACCTACTCCGTCTCCCTCCAGGGCGCGGCGTTCGGCCTCGTGGATTGCCTCGGCGAGACCAGCCAGGCGGCCGACATGGACCGTCTCCTTGAGTGGCTCCTCGGGACCTTCACGCGCGCTGACCCGGCCGCGATCGGCCTCGGTCGCGTCGAGCGCGGTCCGCAGGGTCAGGAGGAGCAGCGCATCGCGGTCAAGACCCGAAGCGAAGGCATCGCCGATCCGGCGGATCGCTCTCCGCACCCGGGAGCGCTCCTGCTCAAGCTGCGCGAGGCGGACCTCGAGCTGCACCGACATCGCGTTGAACTCCTGTCCGAGCTGAGCGAATTCGTCGTGACCGGTGGTCTGGATCGGCGACGAGAAGTCTCCGCTCCCCAAGCGCCGCGCGGCCTCCAAAAACCGGGAAAGCTGGCCGTGCAGAGCCCGTGAGGCGAGCACCGAGAAGAAGAACGCCAGCACCAGGAAGCCCGCGATGAACGCGGCCGCCAGCAGCCGGTCAGAAGCCACCGATCCTCCCGTCGCGCTGAGGTCCGAGAGGACGGTCACCTGCACCCGGGACCCGGCAAAGCCCGCGAAAGTCTGGGTGACCGCGCGGTAGCTGGCCGAGCCGATGGCGATCGTGCCCCGCGCCGGGAGCGCGCGCTGGGCAGCCGCCGGGAGGGTGGTGTCCAGGGTGGCGCCGCCTGAACGCACTACCACCTGGGTGCCCGAGCTCGCCAGTGAGTGTGCGTACTGGGCTGCGGTCAGCTCTGAGATCTCAACCATCTGAGCGGGCCGTCTGCTCGATGCTCTGACAAGAGCGATCCCGGGAGCGATCGCCGTCCGATCGCCAACGTCGAACTCGGGCCGCGACCCGACCTTCATGCTCACGCGCGCGAGGCCGGCCTGGGACGCCAGCTTGGTCGCCCGGGTTCGGAGCTGGCTGATTGGCGTCAGCGCCAGGTCCCGCGCGACCGATCGTGCGTCGTAGCTGGCCTGGCTGGAGGCGGTCTCATACGAGCTGGCCGCAGTGGCGGCGATGCCGCTGGCGCGCGCGTCGGCCTTGCCGGTCTGGCTGTCGTCGATGAGCCGGAAGACCAAAAATCCGACCGCTGCCATGGGCACGACGACGATCAGGACGAAGAACGTGGTCAGGCGCGCGCGAAAGCTCATGGTCGGGCTCGCATTCCGGGAGCGTATCGACCAATTCCGACCATTCCCAAAGCCTCGACCCCCAGCCCCCACCGAGCGTCCCGCCCGACGCGTGGCGCGCCCGTCTACACTAGGCGACCACCGCGCGGCCGAGGCCGCCGCTCGGGGCTATAGCTCAGTTGGGAGAGCGCCTGGATCGCAACCAGGAGGTCGGGGGTTCGAGTCCCCCTAGCTCCACTCTCGAGAGAATGAGCCTGTGTCTTGGCTACGCGGATTCCTGGGAGTCGGCGTTGAGGAGGACTGGCGCGAGTACGCGCGCGAGTCGATACTCGATGTCAACGATGGGATCGCCTCGGCCGCGGGTATTGCCGAAGGCTTCGCCAAGGCCGGGGCCTCCAGCCGCACCCTGATCCTGGCAGGCCTCGCCGTGATCATCGCTGGGGGACTGGCCGCAGCCGGCGCCCGCTACGGCGAGGAACGAACCGAGTGGGAGATGAAGCGCAGCCGGCTCGACGCCGAACGAGCCAGCATCGAGGCCGATCCAGAGGCCGAATTCGAGGAGCTCGTGGGTATGTATGAGGCCAAGGGACTGGGTACCGAGCTCGCGCGTCAGGTCGCGAGCTCGCTCACCGCCAAGGACCCGGTAGCCGCCCATGCCGACGTGGAGCTCCGGCTCGACGACCTCGGCCCAACCCCGACGGGCCTGTACGCCGGACTGATCGCCGGACTGTCCTACGCGGTTGGCGCCGCCCTCCCCTTGGCGGTGATCATCGTCCTCCCGGTCGGCGGACGCATCGAGCTGACCTTTGCCGCGGTGCTGCTGGCGCTCGCCACGACCGGCTGGTTCGCGTCGTGGTTGACCGCCCTGTCCGCGGTCCGGCTGGTGCGCCGCAACCTAATTCTCGGCGCGGCGGCGATGGCGGGTGGACTGGCGGTGGGCGTTGTGGTGGGGGCCGCTTCATGACCGCGACGGGCCTACGTTCGGGCTAGTTGGCGCAGCGGGGCGCACGCCGGGGAATCACAGAGCGGGGCGGTGGGGCCGGTCCTTTAGTCTCGTTGGCTAACCAAGCGCGAAGGAGAGACGATGCCGCTGCAGGGCGAATACGAGCCGAGCTCGTCGGAATGGGTCCGCGACCAAGTTAAGGAGTACGAGTCCTCCGGCGGAGCCAAAGGTACGACGCTGAGAGGCGTTCCGGTGGTGGTGGTCACGTCGCTTGGCGCCAGCTCGGGCAAGCTGCGCAAGAACCCGGTTATGCGCGTCGAACACGATGGCGCGTACGCCGCGGTCGCGTCCAAGGGTGGAGCGCCCGAGCATCCTGCCTGGTATCGCAACCTCGTCGACCATCCGCTGGTGGAGCTTCAGGATGGCGGCGCCAAGGGCGACTACACGGCCCGCGAGCTCTCAGGCGAGGAACGCGCCTCGTGGTGGGAGCGCGCCGTGGCCGTCTGGCCGGACTACGCCGAGTACCAGACCAAGACCAACCGGGAGATTCCGGTGTTCTTGTTGGAGCCTGCCGACTGATCGCGTGCAATCCGATGCATCCGGCACGCAAGGCAGACTTGCGGCGCTCCTCTGGCTTTTGTCAAGCAAGGCAGCTACCATTTAGAGCGTGCTCCAACGAGACTATCCCGACCAGGTCTGCTCGATCGCCCGATCACTCGAGGTCATCGGAGAGCGCTGGACGCTGCTAATCCTCCGCGACGCCCTCGTCGGCCTAACGCGCTTCGAGGAGTTCCAAGCCAAGCTCGGGATCGCGTCCAACGTCCTCACCAACCGGCTCAAGCGGCTGTGCGACGAGGAACTGCTCGAACGCATCCCAGACCCGGAGCGACCCGGCCGGCCGAAGTACGTGCTCACCGACAAAGGACGCGAACTCGGCCCCGCCCTGATCGTGCTCATGAAGTGGGGCGACCGCCACTACCCAACCCTCGGCGGCCCACCCCGACTCACCCTCCATGCGGGATGCGGAGGCAACATCGGCCCGGACCTCCGCTGCGACCGGTGCGGGAAACACGCCGGGCGCGGGGAGATCGAGCTTCCCCCGGGCCCGGGGGCGCCAAACGGCGAGCACGCCGCGCGATAACTATCGGTCGCGCGGTCCGGGAATCACCCTGGCGACAAGGCGAGACGCCGCCTTCGTCACATGGCTGCGATCAGCGTCCTTGGGTCGGGTCCTCGTTCGGCTCTTCCCCAGCCTCGCGGCCCTGTGTCGGGTCCTCGTCCGTTCTCTCGCCCGCCGCGCGGCCCTGTGTCGGGTCCTCGTACGGTGTCTCGCCGCCCTCGCGGCCCTGTGTCGGATCTTCGTCCGTTCTCTCGCCCGCCGCGCGGCCTTGGGTCGGGTCTTCGTCCGTTCTCTCGCCCGCCGCGCGGCCTTGAGTTGGATCCTCGCTGGTGCTCATGTCCTGCTCCTCTCCTCTGCGCCTCGCGCTCCTGCGGCGCGCGACCGTCTGCGCGAGCCACTCGTGGCCCTATCAGTGGTTTACCACTAGGAGGCGTGGTTGGCTAATGCTCTCGCGGGCTTTAGCTCGCCGCGAGCACCGGGCGTTCGTCTGACCACGGAGCCTCGGTCTCGATCTGCGAGGCGAGTGAGAGCAGCGTGGTTTCACCATCGGGTCTGCCGACGAGTTGAACTGCCACCGGCAGCCCCTGCGATGAGAGTCCTGCGGGCACCGATGCCGCTGGCTGACCGGTGAGGTTCCAGAGGATCGTGAACGGCACCCACCCGGTCTCCCAGAAGTAAGTGGCCGTCGCCCCGCGCCCCTCCATGACGCCAGCGGGCGCCGCGGGTGCGGACATCATCGGCGTCAGGAGCACGTCGTAATCATCGAAGAGCCTGCCAAGACGCTCGGCAAACCTCTCCTGGCCTCGCAGTAAACGCTCCTTGGTGCGGTCTGAGATGAGTGCTCCCGGCCTCGCCAATGCTCGCGTGCGCCGCTCGAGCCGCTGTGGACGCTCCACATCACACACCAGCTCGTGGATGAAGCGGAACATGAGTCCGAGGGTCACGGCGGTGTCCTGCGGGCGCATGTCGATCTCCTCATCCGCAACGGTGTGTCCAAGCGAGCCCAGCAGCTCCGCGGTTCGGTCCAAGGCAGAACTGACATCGTCGCTGAGCCTCCCGAGCGCCCCGACCGGAAAGCCTCTCACGACGCCGACGCGCAGCCGGCCCGGCTGAGTCGTGGCCGCTCGGGCGAAACCCTGCGCCGGCGTGCTGAGGACGTCAAGCATGAGCCCGGTATCCAGCACAGAGCGCGTCAGCGCGCCGAACACCACCCACTGGTCCCCGTCGACGTAATGCGGAGCCATCGGCACCCGGCTGCGCTGCGGTTTGAGTCCAAACAGCCCGCAGCACGCCGCCGGGATCCGGATAGAGCCGGCGCCGTCAGCCGCGAGCGCGGTGGGGACGAGCCCGGCGGCCACCGCAGCCGCTGACCCGCCGCTCGATCCCCCCGGTGTGCGTTCCAGATCCCAGGGGTTCCGGGTCACCCCCCAGGTGATCGATTCGGTGAACGGCCACAGCCCCAGCTCGGGCATCGTGGTCTTGCCGATCACGATCGCACCCGCGGCCCGCAGCCTTCGGACGACCTCGGCATCGGCCGCCGCAGGCATCGTGTACGCGCCAGTTCCATGGCTCGTCACCTCGCCGACGATGTCGATCTCGTCCTTAACGGCAATCGGGATGCCCAGTAACGGCGCCAGGTCCTTGCGCTTGACTCGCGCGTCGGCTTCAGCGGCCTCCCGAAGCGCCCGCTCGCCATACACAGCGGCGAACGCGTTGAGATCGGAATCGATCCGCTCGATCCTGCTCAGTGAGAGCCCGACCAGCTCGCGCGCGGAGATCTCGCCGCTGCGAACCAGCTCGATCTGGCCGGCCAAGCCGGCGAACGCGACATCCTCACCTGCCACATCGGGATCATACGGTCTGCCACCAGCCCGGTTCGGGCTAGATTCGGGCGGTGGGCTATGAAGCGCCGAAGTGCCGCCGCGTGTCGGCGAAGAGATTGCGCGTGATCAGCGCGTTGATCGGGGTCCCCGGCCGGGCCGCCGGTGGCGACTCGCTCGCGACCGTCCAGGTGAACCGGCAGCTCGATGGCGACGTTTCCTCGACGATGTAGTCCTCGGCGAAGCGCCGGAACAGAGGCAGCGTCGCCTCGCTGACATAGAACGACTTGCGGAAGCCCTCCTCCCATCGGAAGTAGACCTCCTTGAGGACGAGCAGGCCAAGTGGCGTTCCGACCGTCCGCGTCGTACCTTCGCCAAACGGCCGCGGCGAGGTCCAGGTGACGCCGGACAGCGCCCGACACCAGTCCAGGGTGCGCTCGGACGTTAGCTCTGCCCATACATGGCCGGCCGGTTGCGGAACCTCAAACACCGCGACTTGACGCTGCGGCGCCGAGCGCAGAAAGTCCTCATCACAGACTCTGAGCTTGAACCACGGGCGCTGCATCGGACGGCGACCTTAGCGAAGCAGCTACGGGCATCTTGCATGCGCTACTGACCCAATGTCATGCCCGTAGCACGACGAGCATGACTGGCGGACCGGCGCGTTTCCTAACATGGGGTTGTGGGCAGAAGGCCAGCGCGAGTTGATCGCGGCTAGCGAGGCCGCCCGAACACCCCCGACTATGCAGGAAACTCCGTTTCAGATACTCGAAGTTCGCGCCGACGAGCGAGACCGTTCGGTCGCAATAACGGCCGCAGTCACGGCAGACGCGAGCCAGGCACTCTTCATCGCGCTCTCAGAGCAGCTTGAGCGCCGGTCTCAGCAGCCGCTCGAGAACGTCGAGGATGTGTTAATGCTGCGCGAGCAACAGACGTTGGTAGAGCGGTTCGCGCCGCTCGCCAGTGCGCGGGCGCATGCGATCGTGCAATTCACCGCCTCAGAGCTGCGCGCCTGTCTGTTGGACCTCACCGATTATTCAGAACGAATCGACGGAGAGCACTTCCAGCCCGTCGAGCTGCGCGAACGTCTCCGGCTGATCGCTCAGATCACTCCGGTTCTCTGGGATGGGAACGCGGCTGCTGCCGCCGCCGGCGGCGAACCGCTTACGCGCGCCGCAGAGTAATCGCACGGCTCGTGTGCCCAACCCGCGGGCGCCGAGCAACGATCGATAGTCGTGCCGTGAGCGTCAGGCCGTAGGTGAGCTGATCTGTCGGGCCGGGGAAGCCCCATGCGGCGCCCACGCTGATCCGCCACTGGCCGAGCGGGGCCGCTGGACCCAACGCGAAGCGAGAGCTAGGTTAGGTCCGCGAGCTCGCACGTTCGCGTCAACGTCCAGACCAACGGAAGGCAGCACTCGCAATGGGCACGATCACCACGACCGATGGCACCGAGATCTTCTTCAAGGATTGGGGGTCGGGCCAGCCGCTCGTCTTCAGCCACGGTTGGCCACTTTCGGCCGACGACTGGGAC
>JBAPXO010000451.1:0-3433 GCA_049284255.1 Solirubrobacteraceae bacterium
TCCTACAGCTGGTGGCTTCACCGGCCTGCTCCGAACGAGTCGCTGAGGATCTACTCCGCCGCCTCGGGGGGCGGACATCTGCTCAACCAGTCCAATTCCTCTGTGCAGCGTTTCTTCCATAGCTACATCGATCGCCACTACAACGCGGACGACGGGCTGATGATGGACGATCAGGGCGCGAGCATCTCCGGCGAGCTCTACTACTCGGACTGCGGCTGTCGCGCCACTGCCGAGCTCACCTCCAACGGCGCGCTGGTCAAGGCCCATACCGCCATGAGCAGGCACATGACCCACCGCAGCGGCATGCCCTTCCTCCAGGTCGACAACGCTCTCGCCCCCAATCCGTATCTGCCACAGGGCTTCACCCTCCTGTCGAGATCCCACGACGTGCGAGGCTTGATCACCGAGGGGGCTCCCGAGAGCAACGGCGTCCTCGATGCCAACTATTCAACGCTCCTCGACCAGATCGCCTACGTCACCAACCGAACCTCCGGATTCGTGGTGCTGCTGTCATACGCACCCGACGACGCCCCGTATGTAGACCAGAGCCGCCGCGTGCAGGAGGGAACGATGCTCCTGGGCTACGGGCCTGGCCATCTCGTCGACTGGGCGGACCTGGAACGCGGCTCGCGCGCCCTCGCTGTGTGGCCCGAGGAGGGGCTCTACCCCACTCACCCGCTGCAATCGATGAAGAGCCCTCATGGTCCCGGGTGCCTCGCCGGACGAGGAGTGCTGTGCTCCAAGGGGGGCCACAACACCCTCCAGGTGGCGCCGGGCGTCTACCGCCGGGAGTTCGCGTCATGCGAGTTTCGCGGGCATCCCTTCGGCGCGTGCGCGGCGATCGTCAATACGAACACGAGCCCGGTCATCGTCCATGGCTCCTGGCTGCACGAGCGCTACACCCACAGCATCACGTTCGCCGGAGGCGACGTGCAGTCGGGAGGCAAGATCAGGCTGAAGGGTGCGCCTTTCCAGGCCGACGCCACCGCGGTGGGACCTCAGGACGCCATCCTGCTGGCGCCCTGAGTCCTGAACTAGGCGTCGGACCCCGGGTCTCCGGGCTCCGAGAGCCTCTGCGTCAGCTGACCGAAGACGGCATCGATCTGGGCGCTCATCCGCTGGCCGAAGATCGCGACTAGCGCCTCGGTGGCCAGGGGACGCAGCTGCTCGATCGACTCCTCGATCTCGCGCCACCGTGCGACCGGCATCCCCTGCGCCTGGAACGGCTCCCACACCTCGCGCATGAACAGCGACACGAAGGCAGCCGAGACCGCATCGCAGTTGCGCTCGATCTGCTCGAACACCGCTAGCGCCCCGTCGAGGGACACGCCCCGGTCCACGACCTGCTCGGCGACCTGAAGCAACGAGGCGCTCGGCGCCTGAAAGCGCCCGTCCTCGGTGGGTGCCAGGACGCCTAGACGCTGAGCGCGCTCGAGCACCCGCGGCGCGTGCTCGGGATCGACGCGGAAGCGCCGGCCGAGCTCGGCGGCGGTGAGGACCTCGGCGTGTTGGCCGTCGGCGGCGGCCAGCGCCTGGCGGAAATGACCGAGGCGCTCAGCGGTGCCGCGCCGGTCATCGAGCAGACGCTTGATGCCGGCCAGGTTGAAGCCCTCGCGTTGGAGGTCGCGGACGAGCTCGAGCTGGGCGACGTGCTCGGGTCCGTAGTAGCCGACCCGGCGTCTCACCTCGGGCGGAGAGATCAGCCCGCGCGCCTGGTGGGCGCGGATGTTGCGGACCGACATCCCCGAACGAGCAGCGAGCTGCTCAATCGTGAGCGTGGCTTGCACAACGTGGTCAGCTTGCACAAGGGGATCATACGCTCCGTGTCGGCGAACGATGTGACGTCGATCGATGTGACATGAGTCCCTCTTGGGGCGATGTGCTCGATAAGGGACGCACAGCGTCCTAAATCGAGCCCGCCGCGAGCTTCTCCCGACGGCCAGGAAGCAGGAGAGTTAGCGCAGCTCGCGCCGCAGGAGCTTGCCGGTCACCCCGCGCGGCAGGCTCGCCACCGGCTCGATTCGCTTGGGGACCTGGAAGGCGGCCAGCCTGGCGGCGCAGTGAGCGCGCAGCGCTTCGGGGTCAAAGGCGGCGCCATCGTCGAGCACAACCTGGGCGATCACGGCCTCCCCCCACTCCGGGTCAGCGCGACCGAAAACCGCGACATCGGCGATTCCGGGATGCTCGAGCAAAGCGGCCTCGACCGCTACCGGAGCGACGTTCTCACCGCCGGTGACGATCGTGTCGGCCTTGCGCCCGTGGATCTCGAGGCGTCCGGATTCGTCGAGCCTTCCGAGATCCCCGGTGTGAAGCCAGCCGTCGTCTGACAGCGAGCCCGCGGCGACGGTGTCGCCACGCACGAGCACCTCGCCGTCGCCGGCGATCCTAAGCTCCACGCCAAGCAGCGGCCAGCCGTCGGTGGCGATCTGAGAGCACGCCTCGGTCATGCCGTAGGAAGGCGACACCGCCACCCCCGCTGCGCCGGCGCGCTCCAGCAGCGACGGGGCGATCGGACCGCCGCCGAGAAGTACCCGCCGCAGCGTCGGGGGCTCGTGGAGTCCGGCATCGAGTAGGCGTGACAGCATCGTCGGCACGAGCGAGATCAGGGTCACGCGCTCAGCGGGGTCCATCAGCGCCGCCATTACAGCGTCGGTCTCGAAGCGCTCGTGGAGGACCGCCGTGGTGGCGTAGATCGCGCTGCGCAGCTGAATCGAGAGGCCCCCGACGTGGGCGAGCGGCATCGGGCACAGCCAGCGCTCGCGTGGATCAAGGCCGAGGGCGAGGGCCGAGCCGACGGCGTTGGCCTGCCAGTTGCCCAAGCTGAGCGCGACCTCCTTGGGCCCTGAGGTCGTGCCCGACGTGTACATCACGGTCGCCGTGGCCGACGGCGAGAGCTCTCGGGGCCGCGCCGCCGGCCCGGCGATCAGTTCGTCGAGCACGACCGATGCCGCGGCGCAGCGCCGGGCGCGCTCGGGAGCGGCAAGCCGCGCGTCGATCGGGACCGCGGCGGCGCCGATGAGCAGGCAGCCATGGAGGGCGACGACGAGGTCGGCGGAGGGCAGCGCCAGAGCCACACGGTCGCCGGGACCCACCCCCCGCTCCTCCAGGCCGCCGCCGAGCTCGCAGGCTCGCCGGTAGAGCTCGGCATAGCTCAGGTCGCCCGTCGAGGCGGCCAGCGCCGTGCGTTCGCCGTGCATGCGCGCGGCGCGAGCCAGCCACGCCTCAAACGCCATGCGACGGAGCTGGATGGTGGATTCCACGACCCCGCGTGCCGGATGAATCCGGATGATCTACGCCGGATCGGCGTCCTCGGGCTCGCCAATACCTCCAGTATTGGCTTCGCCCTGCGTCCTTGACCGGCTTGATCCCCGAATTCCCCGGCTCCCACGCGGCCGCGGAATCAACCATCTCATGCCCGGGCCCTAAGGCTCGG
>JBAPXO010000452.1:0-3148 GCA_049284255.1 Solirubrobacteraceae bacterium
CCCTGGGGCACCGGCGGCCGAGCCGACCCAGCCGCCCGGCGAGCAGCCACCTGACGCGCCCACTGACCCCGCCGGACCCGTCGAGCCCGCCCGTCTCAACGACGCCTTGGCCCGGCTGCGCCAGTCCGCCGCTCCCCAAACAGCCGACGCCGTGGCCGCCGCCGGGCGCGATTCCGCCCCGGCGATTTCGCGCCCGCCCCTGCGGCCGGTTTTCGAGCGACTTTTGCGAGCCGACCCCGACGCCGCGGGACGCTTGCTCATGGAGCTGCTCCGGCTCCAGCGCGAGGCTTATCCACTGCTCGTCTCCTACGACCTGATGCTCGGCGCCGCCCGGGGCTGCGTCTGCGTCACCGTCAGGGGCTCCGGGCCTGCGATCTCGCTCCAGAGCGCCCCCCGCCCCCGTGAAGCAGTCGACTTTCAGGTCTTCGGCGAGCCGGCAAAGATCGCCCGGCTGCTGATCGCGGGAAGGCTCCGCCGCCGCTTGCATTGGAGGGTTGCCAAGGTCAGGGGACGACGCGAACGGTTGGCCGCGCTCGACGCCCTGCTTCAGATTCCGCTTGATCTGATCGCCCTCCATCGCGCCGGTGTCCGCCTCGACCCCGAGGCTGCGCTGGAGCTGGTATCGGCGATGGTCGCACCGGCGTGGACGAGGCACGAGACCTTCACGCTCGAACATCGCGTCCCGAGTGGCGAGAGCATTTACCTGCAGGTCAGCGACGGCCGGCCGGTCAGGATCACCCCCCGGGTACCCGAGGGACGAATCTCGACCACGATCGTGTGCTGCGCGGAGGACCTGCTCCCGATCCTGGCGGGCGAATCCGTCGCCTCCGAGCAGGTTGAGGGTGACTTCGGGCCGCTGACGGCCCTGCGCGGCTGGATCAATCGCGCACAGAGCGGCTAAAGCCGCGCCGGGGATCGATTGAAGGGGTCGCTGCGTCCGCCGCGACGCCTAGAGTGAATTCCCCGTCGCCATGACTCCGACCTGCGCCCACCTTCACGTCCACTCCGAGTACTCGCTGCTGGACGGGGCGTGCAAGATCGAAGGCCTCGCGGCGCGCGCGGCGTCCTTCGAGCAGCCGGCGCTGGGATTGACCGATCACGGCGTGATGAACGGTTCGGTGGAGTTGTTCACGGCGTGCCGCAAGCATGGGATCAAGCCGATCATTGGCTGCGAGGTCTACATCGTCGACGATCATGCCGTGCGGGCTCCGGGCCGCCTCGAGCGTTTTCACCTGACGCTCCTCGCCGCCACCCCGACCGGCTACCGAAACCTCGTCAAGCTGTCGTCAGCCGGCTTCCTCGAGGGTTACCAGCGTGGCAAGCCCTCGGTCGACATGCAGCAGCTGGCGGCTCATGGCGAGGGACTGATCGCGCTCAGCGGCTGCCTGCAGTCGCGCTTCTGCCAGCACCTCATCGACGGACGGCCCGGGGAGGCCCGCGCCCACGCCCACGAGCTCATGGGCGCTGTCGGCGCCGACAACGTCTACTTCGAGGTGCAGAAGAACGGCCTGCCGATACAGGACCGCTGCAACGAGGAGATCGTGCGCATCTCCCGGGAGCTTGGACGCCCGCTGGTGGGCACCGGGGACGTGCACTACCTCCGGCGCGAGGACTACCACCACCATGCCGCCCTGTTGTGCGTGCAGACCAAGTCGACGCTGAGCCAGCCCAAGATCACCTTCGACACCAACGAGTTCTACCTGCGCTCGAGCCAGGAGATGGTCGATTCGTTCGCCGAGTGGCCCGAGGCGATCGCCAGCACGGTCGAGATCGCCGAGCGCTGCGACGTCGAGCTCGAGCTCGGACGCCAGCTGATTCCGAGGTATCCGACACCGGACGGCGTCGACGAGGGCGAGCATCTCCGGGAGCTCGTCGGCCGTGGACTGCGCGCCCGCTACGGCGACCCGCTCCCGGCCGAGGCCGTGGAGCGCGCGGAGTACGAGCTCGGCGTGATCGATCGGATGGGCTTCAACGCCTATTTCTTGATCGTGTGGGACTTCGTCAAGTACGCCAAGGACTCCGGGATCGCAGTCGGTCCGGGCCGCGGATCGGCCGCCGGATCGATCGTCGCCTACTGCCTGCAGATCACCGATGTGGACCCCCTGCGCTACGACCTGCTGTTCGAGCGCTTCCTCAATCCCGAGCGGGTGTCGATGCCTGACATCGACATGGATTTCTCGGTGCGGGGCCGCGAGCGGGTGATCCGCTACGTGACCCAGAAGTACGGCAAGGAGGCCGTGGCCCAGATCGTGACCTTCGGCAAGATGTTCCCGCGAGCGGCGACCCGCGACGCCGCCCGGGTGCTCGGCCACGACTACGGCACCGGCGATCGCCTGGCGAAGCTGATCCCTGACCCGATCATGGGGCGTCCCCCCAGCTTCGGGGACTGCCTGGCGCCCGGCCAGCCGCTGCGGCTCGAGGTCGATCGCGACGGTACCGCCAAGCAGATCGTCGATGTCGCCCAGGGCCTGGAGGGGATCGTGCGCAACTCCTCGATCCACGCTGCGGCGGTCGTGATCTCCGATCGTGATCTGACCGACATCCTGCCGTTGCAGATCGCCGAGGCCGGCACCGACGAGAACGGGGAGAAGGTGTTCCGCACCGTCACCCAGTACTCGATGAAGCCGGTCGAGCAGCTCGGCCTGCTGAAGATGGACTTCCTCGGGCTGCGCAACCTGGACGTGATCGAGGACGCGCTGGACATCATCGAGCGCTCCTCCGGCGATCGACCCGACATGACCACGCTTCCGCTTGACGACGCCAAGACCTACGAGATGATGGCCCGCGGTGACTCGGTCGGCGTGTTCCAGTTCGAGTCCGAGGGGATGCGGGAGACGCTCAAGAAGGTCCGCCCGAGCGAGCTCGAGCACCTGATCGCGCTCAACGCTCTGTACCGACCAGGCCCGATGGAGCAGATCCCGACCTATACCCGGGGCAAGCACAACCCCGAGAGCGTTTCCTATCCCGACGAGCGCCTACGCCCGATCCTGGAGTCGACCAACGGCGTGATCGTCTATCAGGAGCAGGCGATGCAGATCTCCAAGGAGATCGCCGGCTTCAGCGGCGCCAAGGCCGACGACCTGCGAAAGGCGATCGGCAAGAAGAACCGAGAGGCGATGGCCAAGCTCAAGCCGGAGTTCTTCGCCGG
>JBAPXO010000453.1:0-4793 GCA_049284255.1 Solirubrobacteraceae bacterium
CCCCACGGCGGCAGCGCGTAGGAGAGGTCGACGACGTCCTAGAAGTGGCATCAGCGGACCCCCTACTCGGCGACTTCAGGAAGCGGGAGCCCGAGCGCGACCATGATCTCCGGCGCCGCCGCGACCACTCGAGGGCCGCCCACCTGTGGAGCGATCGCGCGCAGCACTGCGAGGATGTCCTCGGGCGTCGCTCCATCGGCGAGAGCATTCGCAACCTGCCAGGCGTACGACGCCGGAGGTGCATCGAGCGCGATCAGGGCGGCGATCTTGACGAGCGCGAACGTTCGCGAATCGAGTCCGGTGCGCTCGAGTTGCGCCTCACGCAACCCGAGGGCTTCCTCTAACAGCGTCGTATCGCCGGTGGCGACGCCGGACAGGGTCTGGTGCGTATCCGCTCCTACAACGGCCATGTAGTTCTCCTTCGGGAGATCGGACGACAATGGATGCCAACCACCATCGCGCCGATCTCGGCTCCTGACATCGACCGAAACGGGTGATTTTGGGCAGCTATCCCGGCTGGTCGTCTTGGTCGGCGAGGAAGATGAGCGCGGCCTTGACCCGCCGGCTCGTGTCCCCGGACTCGCGCAGGTTCAGCTTCATGAAGATGGCGTTGATGTGCTTCTCGACGGCGCGCTTTGTGAGAAAGAGCGAGGAGGCGATCGCGGCGTTGCTCTTCCCCGTCGCCAGCTCGGCGAGGACCTCGCGTTCGCGTCCCGTGAGCTCGTCCAGTGGCGACGCGGCCGAGCGGGCCCGCTCGGCGATCAGGCCGTCGATGATCTTGGGATCGATCATCGACCGACCATCGGCAACCGCCTGGATAGCGGCGACGACCTCACTACGATCTCCGACTCGTTCCTTGAGCAGATAGGCACGGCCTTCTGACCCTGACTCGAACAGCTCGAGGGCCAAGCTGGGGTCCCCGTACTGGCTGAGGATGACGACGCCGATCTTCGGATGGGTCTCGCGGAGCTGGGCGGCCAGACGAATGCCCTCGCGGTCGCGCATCGGGGGCATCCGAATATCGGTGAGCACGACGTCAGGGGGGTCGTCCTCGATCGCCTGCAGCAGTCCGTGGGCGTCGTCGCAAACAGCGATCACTTCCAGCTCGGATGCTCGAGAGAGCAACTGGCGCAACCCCTCTCGAACCAGGTAGCTGTCATCGGCGATCGCGACCCGAAGCGGCATAGCGAGAGTATGCATTGCACTGTGATCCCGACGTGCGAGATCACGACTTGTTCATGCCCATCGCCTTCTCGCCCGCGGACTCGGAGTCAAGCGTTGACATCACCCGATCGTGACGAGGCAGCGCGCGACCGAAGTGCAATGTTGAACCGGGTGAACGACGTGCCCGCAAGCGCCGCGGAGATGCTCCTGCGAGCACTGGCTCGGGGGGAGGACAGTTCGCTGCGCGCGGTATTGGCTCGAAGCCCATGCGAGCGAATGCCGAGTCTGGTGTCAAGCGCCCCCCTGTCCGAGGACAGGGCTGCCCTTGTCCACCTCGGAGCGTTATTGGCCGGGGGCGGGTCGACAACTTCGCTTCGGTGGGCGGCCGAGAAGGCCTTCGGCGCGGGCGTCGGAGCCGATGAGATCATCGAGGTGCTCGTGATCGTCGCCGCCGCGGTCGGCTCGGCCCGCGTCGTTGAGGCTGCCCCTCGCCTGGCCCTGGCAATCGGCTATGACATCGAGGTCGACGGCTGGGACGGGGATTGACCGCGTCGGCCGCGGCGCCACAAATCAGCCAAGCAGTCCGGCGCTGGTCGCGTTAGTGACCGCTTCAGAGCGGGAGGACGCGTCCAACTTGCGATACACGGCGTGAACGTGCGTCTTCACGGTGTTCGAGGAGACGTGAAGCCGAGCGGCGATCTCGTGAAACGAGAAGTGGGTCGGGAGGAACCGCAGAACGCGGAGCTCGGCCGTGGTCAGGGAGCCGGCTCCGATCAGCGCTGTCTCGGCGCGCTTGTCGAACTGCTCCCAGGCATCGTCAAACCACCGCTGAAAGACGACGAAGCCCGAGACTCGCCGTGCCAGGCGGGACGCCTCAGCGAGCTGCTGGCGGGCGCCGGCGACGTTGCCCAAGGCGAGCAGCGCCTGGGCCAGGAGGATCCGGGTCTCGGCGCCGTACCAAGGGGCGAAGTCGTCAAGCGAATCGATCAGGCGGAGGCACCGCGAAGCCGCTGCCTTGGCCTCGTCAACCCGTCTCTGCCTCACTCCGGCCGCAGCCGATACCGCGAACACCAGCGCCGAGCTCGGATACGGGCTCACCGTGGCGGCGTCGAACCGCTCGCTGGCGCGGCCGGCGAGGTCGGCGGCCAGGTCGGCGTCGTCCCGGTCCAGCGCGATCACCGCGAGTTGGCCGAGGCACAGCGCGCTCGTGTCGGCGGCAAGGGGCGCCCCTCGGCCCGATCCCTCCTCCAGGTACGCCTCGGCCATCGACGCATGCCCGGTCAGCAGCGCCGCGGCTCCACGCAGCAAGCAGCAGGTCGCGCGCCAGGGACTGTCGTCCGGCAGGAGCTCGTATGCCTGGGCGGCATCCTGGCCCATCCGTGCCGCGCCCGTGCGCGCCGCCCATGCCGCGACGAGCATCGCACCGGCGCGGTCAGCGTCGATACCTCCCGGACCACACGGCGGGTGGTCGATCATCGCGGAACGGGCCCACTGCTCGGCCAACGCGATGCTGCCGCGCGCCAGGTGACTATGAGCGGCCGCGAGGGCGAACCGAGTCGACCCGGAAGCCTGCTCGGGTGTGATGGGGCTAAGCCAGCGCTGCACCTCGTCGTTTCGCCCCTGGCCCAGGTATGTGGGCAAATTCGCCCACAGCAACTCTCCACAATCGGTCAGATCGCCGGCGTCACGGGCGTGCTCGACGGCCCGATCGAGATCGCCCGCATGTTGGAGCCAGTCGCCGGCGCGACGGTGCAGGCTCTCCTCGAGCTCTGGCTCGCCACGCCGCAACTCTGTCTGGAGCATCTCCCTGAACGGCCCGTTCAGGCGATACCACTCATGACTCGGGTCCGCCGGGACCAACGGAACGTTCATTGTGGCGAGCCTGGCGAGAACCCCGGCCGATCGGCTTCGGTCGAGCGCGGCATCGCACAGCGGCCCCGACAGTCGATCGAGCACCGAGCTGCGAGTTAGGAACCGCGTCGTCGCGGGGGACAGGCCGGAGAGGATCTCTGACTTGAAGTACTCGGAGATCAGGTAATCGTCGCCGGCCAGTTGGGCGAGTGCCTGCCCGGTATCACCCCGTGCCGATACCGATGCCGCCGCCAGCTCCAGTACCACCGGCCATCCCTCCGTCTGCTCGATCAGATCCTCCGCGGCCGCGCCGTCGAGCACGAGTCCGGCGCTCGCCAGCAGCGCCGCCCCTTCGACGTGTGACATCGAAAGCTCATCGGCGCTCAGTTGAATCAGGATCCTGCCGGCCCGCATCCGGCTGAGCGGGAGCACGGGCTCACTGCGAGACGCGACGGCGAGCTGGCATCCTTCGGGAAGCCAGTCGAGCACGTCGAGGACCGCATCACGCAAGACCTCGGGGGTGATGACATGGGCATCGTCGAGGACCAGCACGAAGCCCCCCTCGGTGAGGCCCGTCGGCCTCAGAGCGCTGGCGATCGACTTGGTCAGAACAGCCGGATCGCTGTCACCCGCGTCGAGCGTGACCCACGCAAACGGACGCTCATCCTGTTCGTCCCACTGCGCGAGCAGAGTCGTCTTCCCGTAGCCGGCAGGAGTTGTCATCAGGACAAGCGGAAGCGCGCGGGTGTCCTGGAGGCGGCTCAGGAGCCCAACCCGCCGCACCAGCCGGGCGCTCAGCCGTGGCGCCCGGAACTTGGCCTCAAGGAGGTCGGTGACGAAGGACGTCAGGGACGCCGCGACGGCCGGTCCCTCGCCGCGAATTGGTGCGATGCCCACCACCACAGCGTCCTCGCGCGTGGCTTCTGGTACAAGGTGGTGCGCCTGCCACCGTGCAGGGTGCGCTTACCACTAAGCGAGGCGCGCCAAGGCAAGAGGGCCGCTACGCCGACCGCGGGGTAGCCGGAGCCTCATCCCCTTGAGGGGATGCGCTCGGACTGTGCGGACTTAGCATCGAGCGCCGTGGATCCCGCCGAAGATCTCCTCCGTCGACTGGCGCTCAACGACGAGAAGGCGCTCTCGAAGGTTCTCACCCGGCGCGGAGGCCGCGAGGACGATATGGATCTCACGCCCAAGGTCGAGCGTCTCGTGCAGCTCGCCGCGTTCCTGGCGGTGGGAGCAGGGTTGCCGCTCGTGCGGGACACGGTCGGCCAGGCCTCGGCTCAAGGCGCAACGACGAATGAGATCATCGACGTCCTTGTCGCGGTCGGACCGGTAGTGGGCGTGACGGGCCTAGTCGCCTCGGCGTCGAGGCTGGCGATGGCGATGGGGTACGACCTGGAGGACGGCCACCAGTGAGTCTGACCGGCGGCCGCGGCTTCATCCGTTCGGGGTGATGAAACCTAAAGCCACCATCTCGAACATGAGGTCATGCGCGTGTCCACTAGCGCCGGCCGTGGCGCTGTTGACCTCCGGTTGCTGAAGTACGCGCGCGCGACACGGCCGTTTCTCGTAGTTCTCGCCGGCCTCGCTGCAGTCTCCGCGCGCGAGTCGGAGATCTCCGCACGGCCATGAGCTGGCGCAGAGTCTTTCGCGCCCGCCTCTACGTCAGGGACTCGCTGTGGGTGCTGCCGCTGGCGGGGGCGGTGATCGGCGTCCTACTGGGTGTCGTGGATGTACAGGTGGACCGCAACGTCCATTTGTCCCCCGAAATCCAATAC
>JBAPXO010000454.1:0-8541 GCA_049284255.1 Solirubrobacteraceae bacterium
GGACACCTGGCTTGGGCTGCTCGCCGGTCGGACGATCGATGTTCACGGGATCCCACAGCAAGAGTTCCTGACCGTGTACGCCCACGGCCGGGCGTGGGTCGATCAGCAATGGCTCGCTCAGTTGCTGATGTACTGGGAATTCCGGATCGGCGGCCTCGCGCTCACCGGGCTGGTCAACGTGGCACTGATCGTCTCGGGCATCGTGGGCGCGATTCTCGCCGCGCTGGCGCTCGGAGCCACCCGACGCAGCGTGCTGCGGATCGTCCCCCTCGCCGCCATCGCGGTGGCCGTGACCGCCGAGGTACGGACGCAGGCCGTCGCCTACCCCCTGTTCGTGGCCACGTTCTATCTCCTGTGTACCGACAGCCGGAGCCCGTCGAGCCGTGTGTACTGGTGTCTGCCCTTGATCGCGCTCTGGGGCAATCTGCACGGATCGGTGACCCTGGGAGCGGGTCTCGTCGCTCTCCGCGGTCTGGAGCGCCTGTGGGAGGCGCGGCGGGACCCGCGGAGGTGGCCGGCAGGACTCGGGCTGATCATCGGTGCCCCGCTCTGCCTGCTCGTGAACCCGTACGGCAGCTCGATCGAGAGCTACTACCGGGCGACCCTGTTCAACACCGCGTTTCGACGTCTCGTCGTCGAGTGGCAGCCGGTCACGAGCTTCCCCTTGCTCGCCGTCATCTTCTTCGTTCTGGCGGCGATCGCCGCGTGGTCGGTGGGGCGTCGACGTGGGCGCGCGACGCTGTGGGAATGCTGTGCGCTCCTGGTTCTGGCTGTGGGGGCGATCATCGCCGTGCGCAACGTGGTCTGGTTCGCGCTCGGGGGTTTGATTCTCATACCCGTATCGCTCGGAGTCAGCCCGCGGAGCGAGACCGTGCCCACCGCGAGCAGCCGCCGCCTGCTCGCCCTCAATCGGATGCTCGCTGGCGTCCTGGCCGCCGTCCTATTGGTGCTGGTCGTCCGGACCCTCACTCGTAGCACCGGCTCGCTGGAGCCCGACTACCGCCCGGCCGTGCTGACGGCGGTACGGACGCAACTCGCGACCTCACCTGGCTCTCGCGTCTTCGCCGACGTCAAATTCGCCGACTGGCTGATGTGGGAGCTCCCGGCGTCCCAGGGCCGGCTGGCCTTCGACGCCCGCTTCGAGCTCTTGAGCAGCTCTCAGCTGAAGGCGATCTACGACGCCGATACCGTCACCGGGCTGAGCTGGGAGCGGGGCCTGCGTGGCTATCCGGTGGTCGTCCTGGACACCTCGTCGTCGGACGATTTGGCGCATGCCCTGCGCGAGCAGCCTGGCACCCGGGTGCAGCTTGACACTGGGGGTGCTGAGGTCCTGACGCGCGCGGCGCCCGGCTAGGCGGCGGGGATTCCGAGCAGGGTCTGAAACCCGTCGCGCTCGACGTGGTGGCGCCACAGGATCTCGGCCACGTCGTCGGGCTCGTGGTCCTCGCCGGGAGCGATCCGACCGCCGACCGCGGTGTGGGCGACGTGGATCCCCTGACCGGCCAGCTCTTCGTGGAGCATCCGTGCGTAGGCAACCTCGCCGGCGAAGGAGATCCCCACCCCCGTGCGCTGCGGATTGGGATTGATCGCGGCACCGCCCGTCGTGAAGAGGATGGTGCCCTGGCCGGTCTCGCGCATGTGTCCCAGGACGGCACGCGTGGCGGCGACCGCTCCGAGGACACTGAACTCGAGCGGTCCCCGGACGTCGTCGACGCTCGTCTCGAGCACCGGTTTCATGAACTCCCGGGCGGGCAGCGGCGAGTACTCGAGCACCGAGACCGGCCCGAGCGCTTGGGCAAGGGCGTCGATTGCTCCGGTCAAGGCGTCGGGATCGCGGATGTCGGCAGCCGCGCCCGCGGCTCTGATGTCGTGGCCCTCGAGCTCGAGGGCCAGCGCGTCGAGCTTGGCCTGCGTGCGTGAAACGAGGCCGACGGCGAATCCTTCCTGGCCGAACCGCTTGGCGACCGCCATACCGAGGTTCGGGCCGGCGCCCACGATGACCAAGGACATGGAGGGAACGATAGGCCCTTTTCCCGCTCGGGCTAGTGCAGTCGGAGGCTGTCGATCACCACGGTTGGCTTCAGCGGCTCGTTGGCCGGATACCAGGCGACGCTGAGCTCGACGACACCCTCCCGCGTGAGCGTCACCAGGTCCTGCTCGTGGCGCTGACCGGGTCCGAGGAGGGTGACCAGCCTCGCCTGGCTGGCGTTGGGAACCTTGACCGTAGAGATGGTCACGCTGTTGGCCAGCGCCTGGCGGGAGGGGAGAATCGTCGTCGGCTCAGAGCGCAGGTCAGCGATCAGGTCGCCGAAGTCCTGGTCGGCGGAGTGGGTTGCCGTCGGGGTCGAGAGCAGGGTCTGCACGAACGGATAGGCGGCGTTCACGGGCGTGGGCCCGGGGGTTACGAACTCGACCCCGCTGTGGGTCGCGTCGGTCCGATACGGGCTGCGCCGCCAGCCCGTGGGGACGATGATCGAGTAGCCGGGCCCCCGGTAGGGCTCATATCCCTTGGGGGCTTGGACCTTGCCGGTGAGCGACGATGATGAGCCGCCGCAGCCGGCCAGCAGCGCCAGGACGATGCAGGATGCACACAGAGCTTGGGATCGCATGAGCGTCGGGCGGGCGTGTCGCGCCGGGCGCTACTTGGTCAGGTGGAAGGAGTTGATGATCTCGCTGGGATTGAGATCGCCGCCGCGCTTGGGCTCGTTGACGACCACGACGTCGATCAGCGTCCCGGGCTTGGGCGAGACCATGAGCCAGGTGCGGTCGATCTCGGTCTTGGCCTGGGTGGCATTCGAGTAGCGGCTGATGTAGCTCTCGGTGACGATGCGTGCCTGCTGTGCCCCGGGGACGGTCGTCGAGCGGACGCTGGTGTGGAAGTTGCTCAGGGAAGAGTCGGCCGACTCGGACTGGCGCAGCTGGCTGGTGACCTGATCGATGCTCTGCTGGAGGTTGGGGTTGACCATCGCCAGGATCTCCGCGTTCGTACTCTGGTCGGCCTGCCCATTGGCGGTCAGCGCCCGGTCCCACGCTCCGGCGGGCAGCCCGGGAAGATTGGCCTGGTGGGCCTGGTAATTGCTGGGCACCCCGACCGAGAAGCCATCGCCGCGGTAAAGCGAGAACCCCGACGGCACGCTGGAGGTCGCCGCCGACGACGAGGCCGAGGACGAGGACTTAGAGCTCCCGCCACACCCGCCGATTGCCGCCGCCGCCACCCCGATTGCCAGGAAACTCAGGAACCGCTTTGCCATTTGCCACCGTCCGTCCGCGTCTCAGGGGGTTTATAGGTCGCGCTCGAGCTGCCGTCGTCGACTCCGGCGCCCAGTCCCACGCCGACGCTTCCCGACGCGCCCCAGCTCGAATTCGACCGGCTGAGCTTGTAGGTCTGGACGCTTTCGTCGCCCTCAGTGTTCATATCGTTGACCAGCGATGAGATCTCCACGGGATTGCCTTCGAGCAGCGATTCCAGATCCTGCTCGGCCTGGGGATGGGTCGCGAGGTTCAGCGTCCCCACGAAAGAAGTACCCACTCCGGAGCCACCAGCCCCGTCGTGGTCGATGCTGAGCGGCGAATCGTCGGATCCGCCACCGGAGTCAGAGCCGCTTTTGCCGCCCGATCCCTCCGAGCCGCCTGAGCCGCCCGAGCCGTCAGAGCCTCCGGAGCCCGACTTCCCGTCCTCGCCAGAACTGGGCGCCTCGAGGTGGACCGAGCTCGCGGGGGCAACGCTCCACACCCCGTCGCCAGAGGCTGCGACCTCAAGCTGCTCCGGGTGGCCGTTAGGGGAGAAGGTGACCGTGACCTCGCCGTTGGCGGTGCCAAGCCCGGAGGCCTGGCCGCCGAAGAGCGCGTCCATGAGGCTGCCGTCGGCGGTGCCGTCCAGCCCGGCGGTCAGCTGCAGGTCGCCCTTGTCAGGACCGTAGGTGACGCGCTGCAAGCCGGCGTGGGCGTCGAGCGAGGCGTTCACGCCCGCCTGGAGCGGTCCGAAGTCGGCGTTGGCGTTGGCCTCGGCACTGCCCTGAGCGCCGACTCCGACCGCGGTCGAGGAAAGGTCCTGCTTGGGCAGCGAGCTCGGCCCGGGTGCTCCCGAGGCCCCCGTTACATCGTCGAAGCCCTTGGTCACGAGGCCGCCGATGAGCGGAACCGAACCGACCGTTGAGCTGACGGCGTCGTGGCTCGCCAGTCCGAAGCCGTTGCCCGAGGAGATGTGGCCGTAGGCGTTCTGCCCGGCCGACCACGTCGGATACGTCCAGGTGGTCGTCTGGTCGCCGTAGCCGCCGATGCCGGCCGAGGCCTCGGCCTGGACGTTGGCGAGCGGCCCCAGCTCGACACCTCCGCCGACCTTGGCCGATACGCCGAGATCGCCGTTGTTGACGAGCGTGACCGTCGAGGTTCCGTTGCTGCTCTTGGTCAGCGTCACCGTGTAGCTGTGGCTACCGTCGACGATCGCGACCCGGCCGTTGTAGCCCGCGGTCTTGGTGCTCGCGCTCACCGTGTAGCCCGGGGCAGCCTTGCAGCTGTTGCCAAACAGCTTGCCGATCACGCATCCGATGTCGTGACCCAGCGTTGAGCCCAGGCCTGGGGCGAAGGTCACGACGGCGGCGATGACCGCCGCCACGACGATCAGCACCCCTGCCCACTCGATCGTGTCCTGACCCCGCTGACCGGCGAGCCTGCGAACCAGTGAATGGCGGCGATGTGCCTGCACACCTTCAGTAAGCCCGATCTACCGCATTGCGCCAAGAGTCGGGGGGCCCATCTTGACCCCGGCGTAGGGCCCCATTCTCGTGGGCCCTTTTGTCCCGGCGCTGGCGGTCAGATGGCCGCGGCGACCAAGTACACATCCCTTCTGGTCGAGAGGCGCGACGCTCCCGGAACCACCTGGCACACTTTTGCGGTGACATGTCGGCAGCGGTGACCGTGGTGGGTCTGGGATGCGAGTTGGATCGCCTGTTCGCGGGCCAGCCACCCGCGCTCCCGGTTCCCGGGCCGCCGGACCGTAATGACCTGCGCGAGCTCTTCGACACAGTGGGAGCCCCACTGCGCAGCGGGCACTCCGTCGTGATCGTCGTCGGCAACTGGCTCCCGCCGGAGACCCTCGAGCGGGTGCACACCATCCACTCCCTGCTCGAGACCGACCGGGTCGCGATCTACGTCACCGATCTACCACCGCTGGCCGCCAGCGTGCTGGCGGCTCTGACCGCCGCCCTGGCTCCGAGCGCGGTCTCAGCGGGTGCTCTGGCGGGTGGTCTTGACACCCTCTCTGACCAGCTCGTGGTCCTGGCTTGGGTGGGCAGCGTGGCCGGCCTACGCCATCCCGATGTCTCGATCTTTCATCATGCCCGTTCGGCGCTCCCCTGGACCTCGTTCGGCGTCGGGGTCCAGCCCGACTCGTTCGTGTCCGCGTTGCGGGGGTCGTCCGAGGACCCGCCGCTGCAGACGCCGCCGCACCCGGTCGATCTCCTGATCGCCCCCGTTGAGCATGCCGAGCTGACCTGGATCGTGGACTCAGTCGCGCCCGCCCTCGGGGGCGCCCAGGTCCGCCAGCTCCCTCCGACACTGCACGGCGCACAGTGGTGGGGCACCTCCCGTTTGGTGGAGGCTGTCGGTGTACCGACGAGCCTCGAGTGGCTCGCGCGTGTATGTCTTCCGACGGATGTCACCCCCTGCGCATGGTGCGGCGAGCCGATCGCGGGTGCCCCGTGCCCGTTCTGCGGAGATGCCGCCTTCGAGGGCAGCGTCCGCAATCGCCAACGCCAGAGCGGGGTAGTACCCGCTAGTACGCTCGCCTTGGGCCGACACGGACAGGACCGACGAGAAGGAGCGCAGTAGGAATGCCACAGCCAGCCTCCGGGCCAGACCTCCCTCGCCGGGTCGAGCCTGTCGATCCTGCCACCGTCGGACAGGAGACCCAGAGCGCACCCGCGCCCGGAGCACCGGGCACCGCGCCCGTCGAGCCCGGGACCCCACCCGTAGTCCCCGGGGCCGCGTCCGTCGGACCGGGAACCGGCCCGGGCGCCGGTCATGCGCCACCCGTGGCCCGGGACGCCAGCCGCCCCAGCGGCTCGCCGATGCCGCAGGGATCTATGACCCGCCGCGACGTCTATGCCAAGCCGATGCGCGCGGGCCGGCCGGTTACCGGTGGGCCTCTTCAGCAGGCGATGGCATGGTTGCGCGTCAAGCTCAGCACCGAGCTCCAGCGCCGGGAGTGGGCGGTCGACGAGCAGCTTGCCCGTACCGCGCCGATGACCCGGCCAAATACGATCGCCATCCTCTCGCCCAAGGGCGGCGTGGGCAAGACGACCGTCACCTACCTGCTGGGCAACATGCTCGCTTCCGATCTCAACCTGCGGGTCGTCGCGCTCGATGCCAACCCCGATTTCGGCACCCTCGCGTCGCTCGCCCCCGACAACCTGCGCACGCAGCGATCGCTTGCCGACTTGCTCGCCGACCACGACCAGATCGACTCACCGGCCGAACTGCACCCGTACGTATCACGGCTGCCGACGGGCCTTCACCTGCTCGGCGCGCCCGCCCACGCCGAGGTCATGGCGCAGATGACGCCGGGTCTCTATGCCCGCCTACTCGATTTCCTGGAGCGCTTCTACGAGGTCGTGCTCCTGGACCTCGGCACTGGGATCACCGATCCGCTGGCTCAGTTCGCGGTCGAACGCGCCGATCAGAGCGTGGTCATCACAACACCTGAGTGGATCACCGCCGCCGGTGTCCTCGGCGCCTTGCGCTACCTGCAGCTCGAGGAGGGCACGCTGGTGCTCAACCAGGCCCCGATCCGGCGCAACGCCGGCAATCGCGAGGTCATCGAAGAGAACTTCCGACGCCAGGCCGTGGCCACCAAGGCCACGATCCCCTACGACGAGCGCCTGCGGGTGATGCTGGACACCGGGACCTACCAGCTCGACGACCTGCGCCAGTCCACGCGCGTCCCCGTCAAGGAGCTGGCCGCAGCCATCGCCTCGAACTTCGTCTGACGCCGGCGCCGAGGCGCGGGTTCAGCCCGTGCCCGCGCCGACTCCGGCGGAGACGAAGTCATCGGCTCGCCCGGCGTTGGTCTCGATGACGGAGCGGGCGCGGGCGCAGGCGCGCATCCGGCGCGGCTGTACGTCGCGGTCCACCCGGGCGATCGTGCCGTCCTTGCGGAGCCAGATGAGATCGAGCGCGAAGCGCATGCCGAAGGTGTGGACCGACGGGCACTGAGGGATGAGGAGCGCGTGGTCGGTGTCCAGGACGTCCAGCCGCGAGAGTCCGCGCCGGCGCGATCTGTGGGTGCGGGCCTCGATCACGGTCAGGCCGTCGCCGTACTCGATGCGTGGCAGGCCGTCGAAACGCTTGTCCAGCTGCGCGGGCAAGACCGCGACCATAATGGATCGCGCGGCCGACACGGACAGGGACTTGGACGGCTCTGCCGAACCTCGATACCGGCCGCGTACACTCGCCTCAGCCGGCGCCCCGGACGTCGGTCAGACGCTCAGCCATGACCAGCGCACCAGCCAAACCGACGGCCGCGAGCCGGATGCGCTCACCGGTGGTGATCGCCGGGACCGTGGCGCTGGCGGCCGTCGTCGCCGTCGTGCAGGACTCGGTCGCCGAGTCGGTGCTGCGGGGGGTACTGGTGTTCGTGCTGGTGCCGTGCGCGCTGATCGACCTGGAGCGACGGATCATTCCCAACCGGATCACCGGCCCGGCCGCGGTGGTTGCCGTCGTGCTCGGGCTGGTGCTGGATCCGGGGGGAGAGCTGACACGACTGGCGTGGGCGGCGGGTGCCGGCGGGTTCCTGCTGATCGCGGCGCTGATCAACCCCGCCGGTATGGGGATGGGCGATGTCAAGCTGCTGGCGGTGATCGGGCTGTTCCTGGGGTCGCCGGTGGTGGTCGCCCTCCTCGCAGCGCTGCTCGGAAGCGTCGTCACGGGGATCGTGCTCGCGCGGCGTGTCGGTGTGCAGGCGGCGCGCAAGACGGGACTCCCCTTCGGCCCCTACTTGGCCCTGGGTGGACTCATCGCCGCGCTCGTCGGCAATCCCGTGCTCCACGCTTACTTGCACACGCGCCACTAGCCGCTTGATCGCTTAGCAGCGCGCCCGCTCGGGCGCCGCTCGGACCGCCCGTCCGGGCACTGGGCCTGCGGGCACGCCGGTCCTGGGCCCCTTGGGCCGGCTGAGTTGAGCCGCCGGGCTCTTGCCGGGCCGGGCCGCTGAGGCCAGGATCTCCTCATGCGGCTCCACAGGCGATGCGCCCGCCAGCGGGGACAGGCCACTGTCGAGATGGCAGGGGTAGTCGTCGTGATCGCGGCGATCTTCGCGGCGCTCATCGGCTCGGGCATGGCGGCGAGGATCGGGCAGACGCTCGCCAGTTCGATCGAATCGGTCGTCGGGGGCGGAGCCTCGTCAAGCCACACCTTGCACTGGGGCGCATCTCCGGGGAGGTCGGGGTCGACATCGACGCTCCCGGGGGCGCCCGGGGCCACATCGACCCCGCCGAGCTCCGCAGCTCCCCCGGCCAACCTTCAGGTCGCGCCGCTGACCAACGA